>JAAYFG010000037.1 GCA_012728335.1 Tissierellia bacterium
CTAATAGGTCGAAGACTTGACCAAAGAAAATAAATGTCTTAGTAATGTTTGTAGTTAAGGTTTTTTTAATCTGGTGATGATAGCTAAAGGGAAACACCTGTACCCATACCGAACACAGCAGTTAAGCCTTTAAACGCCGATGGTACTTGGTTGGTAACGACCTGGGAGAGTAGGTAGTCGCCAGTAATACATAATGTCCTATTTCAATAATAATGAAATAGGACTTTTTATTATATTAATAGATAGGATAATGGTGATTTGTAAAAATGGATATGAAACCTAAGAAATCTAATTATTTAAAAACTATAATGGCAATTGGAATTATTATTATTTCAAGTTTGCTTATTACTTGCATGTCTCTATATTTTTCTAATATTCCGATGGATATATCAAATATAGTTGAATTAATTAATCAACCAAAAATATTCTTATTGAATTTCTTCCCAATTTTAGTAATTATGACAATTATATACATAATTTTTAATAATATAGGAGTAAGTTTTCTTATTACTTCCATATTATTTCTTGTAATGTCCATAGCTAATTACTTTAAAATGACATTTAGAGAAGAACCATTGGTCTTTAAAGATATAACTTTAATCAAAGAGTCGAAAAACATGATGGGCAAGTATCAGATTAGCTTAAACATTTCTATGATAGCAGCTATAGCAATTATCATGATACTTTCTTATTTTCTTATAAAACACCTTAAATCATGTAAAATTTCATTAAAACATCGCTTTGTAATGGTTATAATTACAGTTATTCTATTATTTCCTAGCAAGAGTATATACTTTTCTGAAGAAATATATGCTGATTCAGGAAAAGATTTAATTGAAAATGATTTATTGGCAGTAGAAAATTATAAAGCGCATGGAAATGTATATCCTTTTATCCATAGTATTAAAGCTTCAATATCATTACCACCAGATAATTATGATGAAATGACTGTGGAAGCGATTTTAAATCAATATGAGGATAAAGATATACCTGAAGATAAAAAAATTAATGTTGTAGGTATAATGCTTGAAGCGTTCGCAGATTTCTCTGAATTTGAAGAAATAGAATTTGAGAGAGATCCTTATACTAATTTTCATAGAATTCAAAAAGACTCAATCAGTGGTAATTTATTAGTAAATGTATTTGGTGGAGGAACTATTAATACCGAGTTTTCTTTTTTAAATGGTATATTCCAACATCCTAATTATACTACTGATGTTAATACTTATCCTCAGTACTTTAAGAGTCAAGGTTATAATACAGAGGGTTATCATCCTATTTACGGCTGGTTTTATAATAGAGAGAATATTTATCCTAGATTTGGAATAGACAATTTCAATTATGCTGAGAATTACTTTGACAATGTGGATTATGATGCTCACAAAGACTACTACTTCTTTGATGCTATTATAGATGGCTATGAGAAAAATAAAGATACTGATAAGCCATTATTTAGTTTTTCAGTAACATATCAAAATCACGGACCTTATGTAGAAAACTACATTCCAGATAATAAGTTTGTTAAATGGGATGAAAGTTATGATGAACTGGGTTATAATATATTTAATAATTACATTGCAGGTATTTATGATACTGATATAGCATTGGATAAACTAATTTCATATTTTGACAATGAAGATGAACCGGTGGTAGTGATATTATTTGGAGATCATAAACCTTGGTTGGGAGACAATGACTTAGCTTATAATATGTTTGGTATCAATATAGAAAAAAACGAATTAGAAGGCATCAAGAACTATTATGAAACTCCTTTTATCATTCATGCCAATGAGTCAGCTAAAGATGCTTTAAACCGAAAATTTACAGGCGACTGGGGCTATCTAAGTGCTAATCTATTGATGAATAGATTTATGCAGTACTCTGGATTTGAAGGAGATAAATACAATCAGTTCTTAACTAATGATATGAGAAATCTAGATGTCATAACTGAATTTTTAAGAAAGACAAATGGAGATTTCAAGATTGATTGGACAGAGGAAGACAAGAAAACTATTGAATTACTAAAAGATGTAGAGTACTATTGGCTCAATAATTTTCAGTATAAAGACAATTTATAGAGGTGAATTATGTTAAAAAGCATGACAGGGTACGGACAGGGAGTTTTCGAAAATCATAGTATTAGAATAAAATCCGAAATTAAAAGTGTTAATAATAAGTATTTTAATGCAAATATCAGATTGCCAAGAACTTTGTTTTTTATGGAAGATGATATTAAAAAACATATCAATAAGAGCTTAAGTCGAGGGAAAGTCGATGTATTTATAAATGTTGATTATTTAGATGATACCTATTTAGATGCACAAACTGATATTGCTCTTGCTAAGACTTATAAAAATGAACTAGAAACTATTATTAAAGAATTAGATCTAGATGAAGAAGTGAATCTTAGAAACATTCTGTTAATGGATAGTGTATTGAGAGTGAATACTAAAGACTTAATAAATGATAAAGAAGTGTATAACAGCGTAATTCAATCTATTGACGAAGCTTTACAAAATATTACTGACATGCGCTCAAAAGAAGGGTATAATATATATTTAGACCTATTAAATAAATTAGAGAGAATAAATGATATAGTAGTTGAAGTATCATCGTTACAAGAACAGATCTTTAATGAAAATATGGAAACTCTTAAAAGTAGAATAGAAGAGGTTTTAAGTAGTTTCAAAACTGAATTAGATACTGATAGACTTAATAATGAAATTGTATTCTATTCTGACAAATTGAGTATTGATGAAGAATTAGTAAGACTTCAAAGCCACATTAGTCAGTTTAAAAACATTTTAGAAGAAGATAATTCGGTAGGTAAAAAACTAGACTTTTTAGTTCAAGAAATGAACAGAGAAGTCAATACAATTGGAAGTAAATCTAATAGTTCAATTATTTCTGAATTTGTAATTGAACTTAAATCATTAAATGAGATGATACGTGAACAAATTCAAAATATTGAATAATGGTATTCATATGAAAAATAACAAAGGATGGTGGAGACATTTGGCAAGAGGGTTTTTATTAGTATTATCAGGTCCTTCAGGAGTGGGGAAAGGTACGGTAAGTGAAGCTTTAATGGAGAAAAACAAAGATATATTGTTTTCGACTTCAGTTACAACGAGAACTCCAAGACCTAATGAAGTAGATGGCGATAATTATTTCTTCGTGACTAAGGAAAGATTTGAAGAAATGGTTAAAAATGACGAGTTATTAGAACATGCTTATGTTCATACAAATTATTATGGAACACCTAAAGAATTCGTATTCAATGAAATTGAAAAAGGTGAAATAGTACTTTTAGAAATCGATGTTCAAGGCGCAATACAAATTAAAGAAAAATATAAAGAAGTTGTCTTTGTATTTTTACTTCCACCAACTATGGATGAATTGAGAAACAGAATAGTTAAAAGAGGCACTGAAAGTGAAGAAGATATTAACACTAGATTTACAAATGCTTTCAAATAACTAGACTTTGTTGGAAAATACGATTATTTCGTTGTAAATGATAATGTTGAAGATGCAGTTAAAGATATAGAAAATATCATAGCTGCAGAAAAGCTTAGAGTAAAAAGACATGATAATATAAAAGAGAGAATTACAAATAACGAGATATAACAGGAGGTAGTTATGTTTATACCATCATTTGATGAAATTACAGAAATAACTGATAGTAGATATTCATTAGTTATGTTAATTGCTAAAAGAGCAAGAGAAATCATTGACGGAAGTGAAGTACTTGTAAATGGAGTTGATGAAGACACTAATCCAGTTACTGTTGCTTTCAGAGAAGTAATGGATAGAAGCATTGTTTTTGCTGACCCAAGCGACTCAAATAGCATGATACAAGTAGAAGAAGTTGTTGAAAATGAATAAACTTAAAGGTAAAAATATTTTAATAGGAGTAACTGGTGGAATAGCTATTTATAAAGTATTGGATTTGATTAGCAGATTAATTAAAGCTGAAGCCAATGTAAAAGTTATTATGACTGATGCTGCTATGAAATTTGTAACTCCTTTAACTTTTGAGACAATATCAAAAAACGAAGTGTATAATGAAATATTCAAAAATACAATTAATCACAAAGTTGAGCATATTGAATTATCAAAGTTTCCTGATGCATTTTTAATTGCACCAGCTACGGGGAACACGATGGCTAAAATAGCCAATGGAATTGCTGATAACCTTTTGACTTCAGTAGCACTAGCTACGCAGAAAAAGATTATATTTGCACCAGCCATGAATACTAATATGCTTAATAATTACCATACTCAAGAAAATATGAAAAAATTGAAAGAGCTAGGTCACTATTTTGTAGAATCTGATTATGGCTTACTTGCTTGTGGTGATATAGGTTCAGGCAGAATGGCAGAACCGTTGCAATTATTGGAATACTTAAACGATTATTTTACAGAAAAAGATTTATTAGGTAAGAAACTTACCATAACAGCTGGACCCACTGAACAAAAGTTAGATCCAGTTCGATATATGACTAATAGATCAACAGGAAAAATGGGCTACGCAATTGCTAAGGAAGCTAAATCTAGAGGAGCTTATGTAAGGCTTATTTCAGGACCTACAGCAATAGAAGTTCCAATTGTAGACGAATTTATTAGAATAGAAACTACTGAAGATATGTATAATGCTGTAGAAAAAGTCTTTGATGATACTGATTGTCTTATAAAATCAGCTGCACCTTTAGATTATAAACCAGTAAATGTATCTGATATAAAAATTAAAAAAGGTAGTTCTGACTCTAATTTAGTTCTTGAGTTTGAAAGAACTATCGATATAGCTGAAACTATAGGTAGTAAAAAAGGCAATAAAATAATGGTAGGATTTGCTGCTGAAACTAATGATGTTATTAATTATGCAAAAGATAAAATGATTAGAAAGAACTTTGACTTTGTAGTTGCAAATGATGTAAGCCAAAGTGACGCAGGTTTCGGTGTAGACACCAATAGGGTTTCAATAGTAGATAATGGTGGGAATGTAGAAGAATTACCACTAATGACAAAAAATGAAGTAGCAAATAAAATATTGGATAGAGTAGAACAATTATTAAAAGCTAGATAAACTCTAGCTTTTTTTGTAAGGAGCACGTATGTCAAAATATGTAAATGTATTAATTAAAAGGAATGTATTAAATCTAGATAGATTATTTACATATAGAGTTCCAGATGAATATGAAGAAATCATTGAGCCTGGTATGCGAGTTATTGTTAATTTCAGTAACTCCCTTGAAGTGTCTCTAGTTATGTCTTGTAGTGATGATAGTAGTATAGAGGATGAAGTTAAAATAAAAGATATAATAGAGGTAATTGACAGTAAGCCTATAGTTAATAAAGACTTAATTAATTTAGGTTTATGGATGAGAAATTATTATATACTGACTTATGCAAAGGCTTTTGAACCTATATTAGGTAATTGGAATATAAGTGACATTAAATTTGAATATAAAATAATTGATAATATAGATGATACTAATCTTACTGAAATTGAGAAAACACTAATATCAAAAATTAGTAGTATTAATTTAGATGCAAAAAATCTGAGCAAAGATGAAAAAATAGTTATTAGAGAATTGGAAGAAAAAGGTTTCATACAAAGTAAAATATCATATAAGAGAAATATTAAGTACAAAACTGTTGTAAAAAGATTGGAAAAATCGTATGAAGAAGCTACATCAGAATTAAGAGCTAATGCAAAAGCTCAAAAAGAAGCTGTAGATTTTATATATTCGTCATTAGATGTAGATGAATATGATTATGAATATTTGAGGGATACTCAGAAGATATCTTTGAATACGTTGAAATCCCTTGAAGAAAAAAGAATAATTGATTTATTTAAAGTTGAAGAAAGAAGACATTTCATTGATAAAGCTCATGAAGAATATATAAAAAGAGATTTAAATGATGATCAATTGGACGTTATTCATGGAATTATTAATTCTAGTAAGAACAAATTTCTATTGCATGGAATCACTGGAAGCGGTAAAACTGAAGTTTATTTAAGACTTACTGAAGAGAACTTGAATAATGATAAAGATACTATAATACTTGTACCCGAAATAGGACTTACACCACAGATGATAGAACGATTTGACGGCAGGTTTGGAGATACTGTAGCGATAATTCATAGTGGGCTTAGTGTAGGTGAACGTCAAGATGAATTGAATAGAATTAGAAACGGTGAAGCAAAAATTGTGGTTGGAGCGAGATCGGCTATATTTGCGCCATTCAGTAATATAGGTTTGATAATCATTGATGAAGAACACGAGAACACTTATAGATCCAATGAACATAATAAATATGATGTAAGGGATATTGGAAATTATTTAAGTGAGAATATAAATGACTGTAAACTAGTTATGGGAAGCGCTACACCTTCAATTGAAACATATTATAATGCTATTCATGGTAAATACGAACTATATGAATTAAATGATAGAGCTACAAAATCTATCTTGCCTGAAGTCCATTTAGTTGATATGAGAGAAGAGCTTAACAATGGCAATATGTCGATTTTCTCATATGATTTACTTTCCCATATGAAAACAGCACTTATACGACATGAACAGATAATTCTATTTCTTAACAGAAGAGGTTTTTCTAGTTTTGTATCATGTAGAAATTGTGGTTATGTAGTAAAATGTGATGATTGCGATGTATCTATGGTTTATCATAAAGAGGATAACAAAATGCAGTGTCACTATTGCGGAAAAAGTGTTGGAGCGTACAGAACTTGTCCTAATTGTGGAAGTAGATATATTAAACACTTTGGAGTTGGTACTCAGCAAGTTGAAGAGATGACTAGGAACCAATTTGTTGACTTTAAAGTAGGGAGAATGGATTCTGATACTACTACGAGGAAAGGAAGTCATGAAGCCATACTAGACAGCGTAAAAAAAGGTGATATAGATATATTAATAGGGACGCAAATGATTGCTAAAGGTTTAGATTTTTCCAATATAACAGTAGTAGGTGTAATAGCTGCAGATTTAAGTTTAAATTTGCCTACTTTATACGCTTCAGAAGAGACCTTTCAATTGGTCACTCAAGTTGCAGGCAGGGCAGGACGTGGAGATAAGCCTGGAAATGTAATAGTTCAAACGTATAATCCGGATCATTATAGTTTACAATTTGCAAAGAATCATGATTATAAAGGTTTTTTTGAAGAAGAGATAAAAATTAGAAGAATGTTTAATTATCCACCTTTTACAAGAATGTTCAGCATTCTGATTTCACATCCTGATGAGAAAAAGGTGGAGCAGATAAGCAATCGAGTATTTACTGAAATTAAAAGTGAAATAAACAGATTAAATATTGGTGATTATATTAAATTTAATGGCGTTCCTCATCCTGATTCGAGAGCAAAGTTAAAAAATAGTTACAGATATAATATTTCAATTATCTCTGTAATAAAGTATGATACAATGTTAAAAGACGTACTTTACAGGGTATGTATGGATAATGAGAGAAATATAGATTTGGCAAATGCCTATATAGATATTAGTTTTAGATAATAGGGGGATAATATGGCTATTAGAAAAATTAGATTAGATTCTGACCCGATTTTAAGAAAAAAATCTAGGGAGATAGATGAAGTTAATGACAGAATGTTGGTATTATTAGACGATATGGTTGA
>JAAYFG010000038.1 GCA_012728335.1 Tissierellia bacterium
AAATCCTGTAGGTAATCCATATTTTGTAGCATATACTATCATAATTAAACTTGGAAGTGGATAAATAACTCTGAAGAATAATAGTATTTGATTTTTAAGTTTGATATTGTTTTTTAAAGCATGTCTTAGCAATACATCATAGTACATAAACCATCCTGTTTGTGTTGTGATTCCAAATAGTAATATAGATATGGCAACGAACTTAGCTCCATAATTACCATATAAAGTTGCAAAAGAAGAAACAGATAAAGCCGCTCCTTGAATACCCGATGACCATTGTCCACTTAAAATTATTGCTAATGACATTACAGTACATACTAGGATTGTGTCTACAAATACCTCAAACATTCCCCATATTCCTTGACGGAAAGGATGTTCAACATTAGCTTGTGAGTGAACCATTGTAGAAGAACCTTGTCCAGCCTCATTACTAAAAACTGATCTAGCAATACCAGTACGTATAGCTACAGAAGCTGTTGCCCCAGCAAAACCACCTATTGCAGCAGTACTGTTAAATGCACTATTAACAATTAGGCTTAATGCTGACGGAATATTTTTAAAATTAACAATTATTATGCCCATTGCACCGATGATAAAAGCACATACCATGAAAGGAACTATTTTACCTGCAAATTCAACTACTCTTTTTCCTCCTCCAAAAACTATAAATAGTACAACTATGCTGTAAACAATGGCAAATGTTATTATATCTATATTAAATGCTGATGTGAAACCCTCTGCAATTGTATATCCTTGTACTCCAGATAAAAAGTTAAATGCAAATCCAAAACCAAATGCAGCAGCTAAGATAGTTGCAATTTTAGCGAGATTTTTCGGGAGTAATTCTCCGATACCTTTTTGTATATAATATGTAGGACCACCATACGGAGATCCATTTTCATCTCTTTCTCTATAGTAAACTGAAAGAGTTACTTCAGCAGATTTTAATGCCATTCCTAATAATGCTGCCACCCATAACCAAAAAAGTGCTCCTGGTCCACCAGTGGCGATTGCAGTCGCTACACCACCTATATTACCTACTCCAACTGCTCCACCAATGGCTGTTGCTACAGCGTTAAAAGCACTTACGTATCCTGAACCTTCCTCATGCTCATTTTTATCAAATAAAGCGCCAAATGTCTTTTTTACAAAATATCCAAAATGCCTAAATTGGAAAAAACCTGTAAATATTGTAAAAATAGTACCTGAGCCTAGAACTAAAATGATCAGTGGCGTTCCCCATAAAAAGTCAACTGCACTTTGAAAAAAAGTTGCCATGTAAAATTCCTCCATTCTGAATATTTAATGTTAAAACTACACCAATTTAAATAGTATTATATGTAAAAAAAATTGGTGTAGCTGAGAAGTTAAATTTATATTTGTTGGAATGCTTTTAGCAAGTCATTTATTAAATCATCTACATTTTCGCACCCAACAGAAAGACGAATTAAGTCTCCTTCTGCATGTTTAGGGTGTATTAAAGTGACCACATCTCCTAAACTTGTTCCGATAGGTGGTATGGAAACATTATCCACAAATTTAGCCATTTCTTCATAGCCACCTTTTAGATGAAATGTTACCATAGATCCATAACCATTTGTAAGTATTTTTTTAGCCAAGTCATGCTGATCATGTGACTTTAGTCCTGGATAATATACCTTGTCTACTTCGGGACGACTTTCTAAAAATTCAGCTATTTTCATTGCATTTGAACATTGTCTATCTAAACGTAAATTTAATGTTTTTACACTTCGTAAAGATAACCAAGAGTTAAATGGACTAATATGTGTACCTAAATTATCACTATAATATTTAGCTCTATCCATCATTTTTTTTGTACCTGATATTAGGCCTAATAATCCGTCACCATGTCCAACAACAAATTTTGTTCCTGAATGTATTACTATATCAGCACCTAGCTCTATAGGTTTTAACAAGTAAGGAGACAAAAATGTATTGTCAACGATCAGTATAAGTGAATGTTCTTTAGCAATTTTAGAAATAGATTCGATATCTGCTAATTCTAATCTTGGATTAGAACAACTTTCAAGGTATATCACTTTTGTATTTGGTTTAATTGCATTTTTGATACTATCCAAGTCTATTATATTTATAATATCAGTTTCTATACCTTTAGATGGTAAAACATCTTCAAATAGGCTTCTTGTTACTATGAAAATATCATTGGAGACTATACAATGATCTCCTTGATTTAGATTACTCAAAAGTGCAACGCTAATGGCAGCCATTCCACATGGCGTAACTGTTGATGATTCAGCTTTTTCTAAACTAGCTATTTTAAATTCGAGTGCTTCTGTAGTAGGGTTTGTAGTTCTACTATATAAGTATGCACCATCAACCCAATCCATTGCATCAACAAGTACTTTTTCAAAGTCCTTTGTAGTCTCATATCCATAAGTAGTAGTTAAATAAATAGGAGTGTTGACAGCATGAGTTGTTGGATCAACACCTTCTCCAGATTTAATGGCTCTTGTTTCAAATTGCATGTCTTTGTATTTATCAATATTCATTTTAATATTCTCCTTTTTATTGTTAGCTTATATATTTTTTGGGTAAACTCACTATGAACTGAAAACGTTTTCTAAATTAATTGTAACATATAGTAACAATTTAAATAAATCGCTATTTTCAGTATACACTACAATTAATTCTTGTATTATGAAAGAGAGGTAGCTTATGAATTTTAACAGTATGGAGTATTTCATAGTATTAGCAAATAAGAAAAATTTTACAAAAGCAGCAGAAGATTTATTTATTACTCAACAAACATTAAGTTCTCATATCAATGATTTGGAGAAAGAACTAGATTGCCAATTAATAATTAGAAGCAGACCTCTTGAATTAACTTATGCTGGTGGTGTTTTTTTAAACTACGCAAATAAAATTTATGAACAATATCAATCAATGTGGAATGAATTCAATGATATTACTTATAACAAACGTGGAGAATTCAGGGTTGGATTTAATCATTCTGTAGATGTATCTTTTTTGACAGAAATAATTGAATACTTTAAGAAAACCTATCCTAATATAAAAATTTGTTTGTATGAAGAAACAAACAATTCTCTGTATTCTAGTTTGATAAGTAAAAACATTGATTTGGCTATTGGAAATTTTGAGCAACAAAATAACAAAGTAAATTTGGTCGACTTCTATAGTGATAGAATCGTAATGGTAACTTCTAAAAATAATTACGGTTTTTATTTCACTGAAGAAAGAGAAACTTCAATTACATTAAAAAGCGTACCGATAATAATAAATAGTGTAGATGATTACGCAATTAAAATAGGGCGAAAATTTATGAATGATAATGGATTTTTACCTAATACTATGATGGAGGTGAATAATGTGAATATTGCTCTTCAATTGTGCAAAAAAGGACTTGGTGTATTTTTTAGTTATAAAACTATAATAGAAAACAAATTAGATGAAAATAAATTAGATGATTTACTTATTGTAGAAATAGAAGAAAATAATGGATACGATGTTCAGTTTGCATATAGATCAGATACATATGAATGGAATATACTTAAAAAATTCATAAAAACTTCTAAAAAGTTTGTTAATGATAAATATCACACTAAACTTGATAATGGTAGGTAAGTTTCAACATGCAGGTCTTGCACTTGCATTTGCTTTAGCGACTAATATTGCAGTGCTAGTATCATTTTCATTGCTTAGAAAGAAACTCAAATACTTGGGAGGTAGAGACTTCTTAATTACTGCAATAAAATCC
>JAAYFG010000039.1 GCA_012728335.1 Tissierellia bacterium
CTATTCCTATTAAAACCTGGTCTTATTACAGATGCTATAGGATTAGGAATCATAGTAGTAGTATTTATCTTACAAAAAGCTAGAGTAAAAAAACTAGAGCCAGAAAAAGTAAGAGTCGATAAAGACAAATAAAAAAATTAGCCACCCAATTGGGTGGCTTTTCATTTTAATTGTATAAGCACTTCAAAGTTCTCCATTAAATATTCAAATAATTTCGGCGTAATCTTTGGATAAGTCAAGTTTTCAGGAAGACTATCGAAAAAACCTATCTCTTCCATCTCACTATTTGGTATATCTCCTAATTCTTTTATTCTTCCATAAAATACCATTCCATTAGAAAATTTATCTTCATCTCCAACCCAATAATCAAAAACAGGTATTATTTCAAAATCTATCGCCCCCGACTCTTCATATAATTCCCTTTTGGCTGCGTCATAGGGAGTTTCGTCCTCTTCAATATGACCACCTTGAGTCTCCCAAGTATCTCTACTTCTGTGCCTACTAAGCATAATTTTTTCTTTGCATAATGACAAAACTACTACGTATTTATATTCTTTCAGGGAGTTTAGTTCATATATTTTGCAATTCATATCTCCGTTTTCCTTTCATTAGGTTTATTGTAATAATATATCACACTTTATTTAATTATACTTAAAAATCTATTCATATTTATACTAAATATGATATTCTATTATATGTACGTATGATAAATCGTAAAAGTATTTAGTGATTTTATAAAAAGGAGGCACTAAATGTCTATACTTAAAGAAGTAATCAATATGAACAACTCAAGCAGTGGAAAATATCTAAATGAGAATTCTTTCCTCTTCTTAAACAATTCTAGTGGCACTAATCAAATCTGGTATCAAAAAATCAATGGTGAGAAAAAACAAATTACTTTTCTAGATGATAAAGTCTGGGATTATACTATACATCCTAATGGGAAAGATATAGTCTTTATGGCGGATATTGATGGAAATGAAAATACTCAAATCTATTATATTAAAGATTTCAGAAATCCATCTGATGATAGTTTAGTTAATTTGACAGAAAATAATAGTGCAAGATATCAAATTGGTGGAATAACTACAGATGGAAATACTTTGATCTACACTTCAAATGAAAGAAATGCGGCTAATTTTGATATATGTAGTCTTGACTTAAGTACTGGAAAAAAATCTATCATAATAGAAAATAGCGATAATTATAACCATCCTGCAGGCTTATCACCTAATGGCAAATACTTAGTCGTTAATAAATTGAAGTCTATGACAGATAATTTTCTATGGTTAGCAAATCTTGAAACTACTGAATTCATTAAAGTTCTAGATGAAGCCAATAGTGCTTTTTGCGAGTCACCTGCATGGCTTAGCGATAGTAGTGGATTTTACTTCACTACTGACTTCAACAGTGAATTCAAGTATTTAGCTTTTTACGACATTGCAAATAATAGAGTAAAAAAACTATACGAAACTAATTGGGATATAAATAAAGTATCTTTGAGTTCAGATGATAAATATCTTGCAATTACTATAAATGAAAATGGATACACGAGGCTTTCATTCTTTAATACAGAAAATATGAATCTATTAAACACGCCTCAACCACCAAAAGGAGTCATTGAAAACTTCCCTCTTAATTGGTCAGAGAAAGATCATAAACTATTGTTTACACTTACAAGTGGAAGTAGACCACAAGATTTATGGACAATAGATTTAGATAGTGATTCCATCATGAAAATGACTGAAAGTGAAGTTGGTGTTGAAATAAAAGAACAATTAGTTGAACCTACTCTCAGACACTTTATATCATTTGACGGTTTAGAAATTCCTTATTGGTACTATCGTTCAAATAGCAATAACAGAGCAGTTGTCATCAACATTCATGGAGGTCCAGAATCTCAATCCAAATTAGTTTTCAATGCAACTACTCAAGAACTTCTAGCACAAGGAATAGATGTCATTAAACCCAATGTCAGAGGATCTGTTGGATACGGTAAAAAATATCACCTACTTGACAATGTAGAAAAAAGACTGGATTCAGTAAAGGATATCTCCTTTTTGGCTTCCTCAATTATAGAGGAGAATCTGGTAGACCCAGATAAAATTGCAGTAATGGGAGCTAGTTACGGAGGATTTATGACTCTTGCAAGTATGGCATTCTACCCTAAACTTTGGGCAGCGGGAATAGATATAGTAGGTATAGCCAATTTTGAAACATTCTTGAAAAATACATCAGACTATAGAAGAAGTAACCGTGAAAGCGAATACGGAACACTTGCAAATGATTTAGATACTTTAAGAAGAGTTTCTCCAATTCATAAAATCGATGAAATCATAGCTCCACTTATGGTAATCCATGGAGTGAATGATCCTCGAGTTCCCCTTTCAGAAGCAGAACAGGTAATCAATAGCTTAGAAAGCAGAAATGTTCCTGTAAAAAGCTTGATTTATCCTGATGAAGGACATGGAATTTCCAAGAAGAAAAATCAAATAGATGCATATCCTAAGATGGTAGCATTTTTAAAAGAGCATCTTAAAATAAAATAATGGTACGATTTTATACTTCTTTTAAAATATTATTTGACAAAGTCTCTTTATGATGATATCATCTGAATTAATAAAAAAATATAACTTGATAAGAAGAAGAGTAGTTTCATAAAACTTTCCAGAGAGTCTTCGTTTGGTGAGAGAAGATAAAGTAAAATGAGATGAATATGGTCTTCTTGTAGGATCAATTGAGTCTTGAGATTAGATTGATACGGATTCGCCCGTTATAGCGATAGAGTATGATTGTACTTGAAGAGGTTGATTATTGTAAAATAACAACGAATTAAGGTGGTAACACGGAGCGTAGCTTTCGTCCTTTATAGGGACGGAAGCTTTTTTATTGTTTAAGGAGGAAAATGAATGAAGAACTTATCAGTTGAAACATTATGTGTGCAAGGTGGATATGAACCAGAAAACGGAGAAACTAGAATAGTGCCTATATATCAGTCGACAACATATAAATACGACAGTGCAGATGAAGTAGGAGATTTATTTGACCTAGTAAAAGAAGGACATATGTATTCAAGAATTTCCAATCCTACACTTGATGTATTTGAAAAAAAATTAGCATTATTAGAAGGCGGGATAGGTGCAGTATCAACATCTTCAGGGCAAGCTGCAAACTTACTTGCAATTCTTACACTTTGTAAAAATGGAGATCACATAATAGCCTTCAATAATCTATACGGCGGAACTTTCGTATTGATACAATCAAGGCTAAAGGACTTTGGAATTGAAACGACTTTTGTGAGCCTAGATGATACAGATGAAGAAATTGAAAGTCATATAAAAGAAAATACTAAATTGATATTTGGCGAAACTCTTAGTAATCCTAGTGTTAGAGTTTTTGATATAGAAAGGTACGCTGATTTAGCTCATAGACATGGAATTCCACTAATTGTAGATAATACATTCCCTACTCCATATCTATGCAGACCATTTGATTTTGGAGCAGATATAGTTACTCACTCTACTACAAAATATTTAGATGGCCATGCCACATCAGTAGGCGGAATAATTGTAGATTCAGGTAAATTTGATTGGAATAACGGAAACTTCCCTTGCCTTACTGATGAAGACCCTAATTATCATGGACTTTCATACACAAAAGCTTTTGGAGAAGCCGCATATATTACTAAAGCTAGAGTAGTGTTCATAAGAGATTTAGGAACTACATTAAGTCCATTCAATGCATTTTTAACAAATCTAGGAGCAGAAACTTTAGCTTTGAGAATGGACAGACATTCAGAAAATGCTCTTACAATTGCAAAACACCTACAGGCTAGTCCAAATGTTGCTTGGGTAAAATACCCTCTTCTAGAGGATAATGAAGACTATGAGCTAGCAAAGAAATACTTATCAAAAGGAGCAAGCGGAATCATATCTTTTGGAGTAAAAGGCGGAGTTGAAGAAGGAAAAAAATTCATAGACAGTCTTGAACTAGCAAGTTTAGTAGTTCACGTAGGAGATATTAGAACTCATGTGCTACACCCTGCCAGCATGACTCATAGACAATTATCTAAAGAAGCACAAGAAGCAGCAGGAATTGAAGAAAATGCAATACGCCTATCAGTAGGAATTGAAAATGCAGATGAAATAATTGCAGACTTAGATCAAGCATTAGAAAAGAGTCAAAGATAAAAACATCAAATTAACAGCAATAGATAAAACTAGCATCTTTTTTTAGATGCTAGTTTTAATCTATAAATATCTCTCTTGCCACTTCTACATTTGACTTTACATCCTTTAAATAATAGTCTGCTCCTATGACTTTTGAATAATCTTCCGTAAGCACAGCCCCTCCCACCATTATTTTAATATCAACATCTAAAGCTTTAATTGCTTCAATGGTCTTAGCCATATTATTCAGGGTCGTTGTCATAAGTGCACTTAGTCCTATAAGTTTTATATCCAATCTCTCAGCATTCTCAACTATTTCTTCAATTGACACATCTCTTCCCAAATCATAGATTTCATAGCCATAATTCTCAAGCACTACTTTTGCAATATTTTTGCCTATATCATGAACATCTCCTTCAACTGTCGCTAATATAATTTTACCTTTTGATCCCCCATTTGAATTTATGCCTAAACTTAATTTTAAGATATCAAAGCCTATTTGAGCTGTTTCTGCCGATTTTATTAATTGAGGTAAAAATATAATTCCTCTCTCATATCTATCTCCTATTTCGTCTAATATAGGAATTAATCTTTGGTTTATTATGTCCATTGGGGCTTCTGTCTCAGCCAAATTATCTATAATTCTGACAACATCTTCTTTTAGTCCGTTGGTAATTGCATATTCTAAAGATATCTCAAATTGAGCATCTAGCTTATTTGGCTTATTATCAGAAAATTTTTCTATGAAATAATCCACATTATTGCCTTTTAATAAATTCTCAGCTAGGATTGAATCCATCAGCAATTTTGATCCTGTATTTACTATAGCCAAATCTAATCCAGCATCTATCGCTTTCATTAAGTAATTTGCATTAATTAGTTCTCTATTAGGAAGTCCAAAGCTAATATTAGAAATTCCTAATACAGTTTTTAAGCCTAATCTTTCTTTTACTAACTTAATTGTCTCGATACTAGTGATTGCTGAATTACTGTCTGATGAAATAGTCAAAGCGAGACAATCTATAAAAATGTCTTCTTTTTTTATACCTATTCTCAATGCATCTTTCATTATTTTTTCAGCAATTTTTAGTCTTCCATGTGGTGTTTCTGGTATTCCATCATCATCTAAAGTAAGACCTATTACCGATGCTCCATACTTTTTTACTAATGGCAATACTTTTTTTAGTGACGTTGCTCGCCCATTCACTGAATTTACTATGGGCTTCCCATTATAAGCTCTAAGTCCTGTCTCAATCACATCAATATTGGAACTATCAATCTGCAAAGGAGTATTCAAAACTGATTGAATTGCCACGATAGATTTCTTCATCATTCCCACTTCATCTACTTCAGGAAATCCAATATTCACATCTAATAAATCAGCTCCCTCTTCACTTTGCTTTATTGCTTCAACTACTATAGGATCAACATTTCCTTTTAATAGTGCGTTTTGTAAAAATGGTTTTCCAGTAGGATTAATTCTCTCTCCTATCATAGTAAATCCATCTATTTCCAAAAATTCATTTGCGCTGCACACCATTGATTTTCTCAATACTTTTCGTTCTTTATACTTTATAGCTCCAAGCTCTAAACTCAGTTTTTCTATGTATCTATCATCAGTTCCACAGCATCCACCTAAATATTTAACACCTAAATTCGCAATCTTTGCCATTTCTTTCGCAAATTTTTCTGTCCCTAAATCATATTTGTCATTTATATCAGGAAGGCCTGCATTAGCCTTTACGATAAGAGGTAGTTCTGTCAATTCAGACGCTCTTTTAATTATTGGTAATATTTCAGTAGGACCTAAGGAGCAATTAATCCCTATTGCATCAACTCCAAGCCCTTCTGCCGTCACTATAAAACTTTCAATAGTGCAACCAGTAAAAGTTCTCATATCTTTTTCAAAGGACATAGTTACAAATACCGGAAGCTCTGAATTCTCCTTAATTGCTAAAATCCCTGCTTTTACTTCATATAAATCCGTCATCGTTTCTAATGAAAACTGATCAACTCCAGATTTGACTCCAGCAACTACCTGTTCTGAAAATATATCATATGCTTCTTCGAAGCTAAGTGTACCCATAGGTTCTAGCATTTCTCCGATAGGTCCTATATCCAAAGAAATTTTCGTATTTGTTTTTGAAACAGATTTAGCATTTTCTACAGCAGCAAAAATAATTTCATCGACTGAATATCCAGAGTTTTCTAACTTTTTCCTATTAGCACCAAAAGTATTAGTATAAATTATTTCACTTCCTGAATCTATGTATTTCTTGTGAATTTCTCTGACTGAATCTGGATTTGTTATATTCAAAACCTCTGGCCTTTCTCCAACTTTTAAGGATGATTTTTGAAGCATCGTTCCCATAGCTCCATCCAATAGTATAAATTCATTTTCTAACACGTTCCACCATCCTCTCTATATATATGCAATCTTCGCTTAGTTTACAGATTTTACATCTATCTAAAATATTTTGAGGTAAATTATCAGATACACCAATTATTGCAGTTATGCTTTTTTTAGGAATCATAATTCCTAAAGAGTTGATTTTTACTCCTATTCTTCTGTCTAATTCCAATACTTTTGCAAAGGATTTTTGAGATGTGATTGGAAAATCTCCATATCCAGGGCTATATCTAACCGTAGTATAACTGCTATCTTCAATACTTTTAATCTCATCATCTAGTATCTGACACTGGTTTTCTATACATATGCTCCCACAACTGTCTAAGACGATCGCTCTCTCCAAATTGATATATTGATACCTCTTAATAAGTTTATCCACTTCTACGCCTAATGTCGTCCCTAATAAATAGGATGAATGGCAACCTACTAGGTGTCTTTTTATATCATTTCCCACTAATTCAAAATTTGTGCCTACTAGTTTGAAATTCTCTATCTCGAATTTTCTATAAATACTTTTTGGTTTAGATATTTCACTTAACTCTTCTAGGCATGACTCAACTATAGAAATCATATTTTCAGAAACATATTTAGTATTTACTCCCAAAAGTCTAAAAATATCCATTCTATTTACTTTTTCATACATTGCCATCCACCTCCTCTCCCATATTATAATACAGTTTTATGTTAATTGTATATTGAAACATTGTCCAAAAATAATCTATAATAGCTAAAAATCATAGTTTATAATATACTATAATAAATTGTCATAGGAGGTGCCTAATGAAAAACAATACAAAAACTAAGATTTTACTAGGTGCTATAGGTGTATCTTTTATTGCAATAGGTCTTTATCAAGGCGGTTATAATGACATATTGCAAAAAGCAATAAGGATATGCTTGGAGTGTATAGGAATTGGCTAAATTCAGTTTTGAATTTAAAAGGAAATTCACTCAATTAACGACCGCCTTAATATATAATGCAAATCTAAAAGGATTTGCAGATGGTTTAATCTATCAAGGAGATATTAAAGGGATGTGCGTTCCAGGTTTGAATTGCTATTCTTGCCCAGGAGCAATAGGAGCTTGTCCACTAGGTAGTTTGCAAGTTTCAAATATGAGCATCGTCTCTAAATTCCCTTTTTACATACTAGGACTACTAATAGTATTTGGATTATTTTTAGGAAGAATTATATGTGGCTTTTTATGTCCATTTGGGCTAGTTCAAGAACTGCTTTATAAAATTCCGACTAAAAAAATCAAGAAGAATAGAGTCACCAAATTTTTATCTAACACTAAATTTTTGATACTCGTATTGTTCGTATTCATACTACCTGTTATACTACAATCCCCAACATTTTGTAAGTTTATTTGCCCTGCTGGAACGCTAGGTGGAGCAATACCATTACTAGCAAAAAACGAAGCACTTAGAGGACTAATAGGAGCTCTTTTTTCACTAAAGATGTCTATACTCGTCATCATTGTAATCAGTTCAATCTTTATATATAGGATTTTTTGTAGATTCCTATGTCCACTTGGAGCAATTTATGCACTTTTTAATAAGATTTCCATATTTGGAATAGCAGTAAATGAGCACAACTGTACTCATTGTAATAAGTGTATAAAAGTATGTCTTATGGATATCGATGAGGTTGGAGGAAGAGAGTGTATTCAATGTGGTCAATGTATGTCATCATGCCATTTTGATGCTATCTATTGGAAAGGCATGAAAAACAAAGAGAAGGAGAATCTAATCAATGAAAAATAAAAAACTATTGTTGGTATTAATAGCTATTATGATGCTATCTTTCAGTGCTTGTGGAAAGAAAGAAGAAGCAGAAGAGCCAAAGGAAAATACAGAAGTAGCTGAACAAAAAGAAAATGAAGAAACTACGGAAAATGATGAAGAAGCTGAAGAACAATTACAAGTAGTTCCAGATTTTGAACTGAAATTATTGGACGGCACCACTGCAAACCTATACGATTACAAAGATAAAATCATCTTTTTGAACTTTTGGGCAACTTGGTGTGGACCATGTAAATATGAAATGCCAGATATCCAAAAACTTAGTGAAGAATTTGGTGATAGAGTTCAATTCCTTGCTATCAATGCTGGAGAAGACGAAGAGACAGTAAAACGCTTCATGGAAGAAAATGAATTTGATTTCACAGTAGCATTAGACGAGAAAAATGAAACACCTTTTATGGTACAAGGACTACCAACAACGATAATACTAAATAGTAACTATGAAATGGTAACATCTGTAGTCGGATTGCCACAACGAGTTGAGCCATATGAATACTATAGCTCTATTTTCGAAAGCATGTTAGAAAACGAATAAATAACCACAATGTATCTTCCTCTATACAATAATGATTGGTAAAACTAAAGATATGTGTCAACAATTAAAGTACTTTTAATAAAACCATGATATTTAAAAAACCTGTTTAATGAGAATAGTTTCTTACTTTTAACAAATCTATCTCTCTATATAATAGATTGAATCCATGAATTTTACAACCAATATAAGTTATTAGTAAGAAAACAAAAGACCTCTAGAACTCTATTTTATATACTTCTAGGGGTCTTTCATACTATATGTAATTTTACTATATATCTCAATTGTGTTTATAAGTTGTTTTTGCCTATTATTTCGTCATACAGATATTCTGCTCTTCCTATTATTTCATCATCAAATATGTCAAGTTTAATAGCTTTACAAACATCTTTTACAAAATTCATCTTCTTCATAAACTCTGCTTTTGTAAGCTTTCTTACATTCAGTACGACACACATATTTAAGTATATAAATGCAAATTCTATAACTTCAATAATATACTCGCATTTTATTGAGCTATCCTTCATTTCCTTAAATAATTCATCTTTCAATTCAGATATTAAATCATTTATTGTAAATATGTGTTTCCCAATTATTTCTGGATTCTTCTTTGCAATATCCAATGCCTCAACTAAATGGATTATATTAGACAATTCCATATAATCTAGTATGTAATTCTTTAATTTCTCATTAAGGGTTTTTCCACTGCCTAGTCTCCCAAAATCCCTATCGAAGTCATTTGCTAATAAGTATTCTAATATACCTATCTTGGATTCGAAATAATAATATACAGCACCCTTAGTTATGTCGCCTGTAAGGTCTACAATATCTTCTATTGTCGTATTATTATATCCTTTAGTCGTAAACAGCTCACTAGCCGAATTAAGTATCTTTTGTTTGGTATCAACTTGACCACTGTTCATATTGTCACTCCTTTAATTTTTATAAACTGTATCATAATTATGAATATATTTAGTATCAATTCCTTAATTGCTTCGATTACTATTTTACCCAATTCATAAAAATTATATCGCATTTATGCGTTATTAACTTATATATTTTATTATACCATTTATATAATGACCTTTGATACCTTTAGTATGAATGTTTTAGTGAGCTAAAAAGAGGGTTTCTAATAGAAATACATCTATATGAAACCCTCTTTCCACGAATATTTATTTAGCTTTATATATGTATTCACAAAAAATTCTCTTCTCTCCAGAAAATTTTTCTCCTTCTACATCTCCCATATATTCAAACCCCAGTTTTTTCATGACTTTACCTGAATTATCATTTCCTGACTCATGTTGTCCGAATACTTCTTTTGCTCCAATTTCATTTACTATGAAATCTAACATTTTTTCTGCAACTTCGGTACCAAATCCTTGTCTCCAGTATTTTTTCATGAAATTATATCCTATGGAATACATTTCTTTATCATCTCTATAAATCATGCCGCCAGACCCTATGAGTTCTCCGGTTTCTTTCAATTCAAATCCCCATGTATAAACTTCAGGATTGTCTATATTATCAACTTCAAAATTTAACCACTCTACAGTTTCTTCTACGCTTTTATGTAAATCCCAAACCATATATTTCGCCACATCTGGATCACTAGTCCAATTTTTAAATATTGTTTCTGCATCATCTAATCTAAGTGGTCTTAAAACTACTCTTTCCGTTTCGAGTATAGGTGTTTTCATATGCATTTCTCCTTTTTCTCATTCCCAGTTTTTACAAACATCAACCCATTTAATATAATTGGAATATTTTTCCATCTCTTCTATTGATAATTCTATTGCACTATTATCACTTCCACACGCTGGAAATACAGTTTCAAATAATTTAAGGGAGATATCTAAAAACACGTCCACTCCATCTTTTATTCCAAACGGACAAATTCCACCCATTTCGTGTCCTACAAGCTCTTCCAGTTCATTTGGGTCAATCATCTTAGCTTTCGCTAAAAACTCGTCCTTGAACTTCCTGTTGTCTATTCTGGCCTCTCCTGCAACGACTACTATGGTTGGAACTCCTTTTATCATAAAACTTAGTGATTTAGCTATTCTCATCGGCTCGCATCCAACTGCTTCTGCTGCTTTCTCTACTGTTGCACTGGAGACTTCAAACTCTCTAACTCTATCTTCAATACCCATCTCTGAAAAATACTTTCTTGCTCTCTCTATAGACATATTCTCACCTCATCATTGTCTTTCTCTATACTATTACCTATTTTAACACAAAAAAAGACTTATCTAAAAGTCTTTTTATGCGCCTAAATATGCTTTTTTAACTTCTGGGTTATTAAGTAGCTCTTGACCTAGTCCTTCTACTGTAATCTTTCCAGTTTCAAGAACATATCCTCTATCTGCTATGGACAATGCCATTTTCGCATTTTGTTCAACTAATAGAATAGTTGTGCCTTTTTCTTTAAGTTTTTTGATAACTTTGAAGATTTCTTCAACAAAAAGTGGAGAAAGTCCCATTGAAGGTTCGTCTAAAATCAATAGTTTAGGTCTAGCCATAAGTGCTCTACCCATTGCTAACATCTGCTGTTCACCACCTGATAGCGTTCCAGCGATTTGATTTTTTCTCTCTCTCATCCTAGGAAAATTGTCATAGAATTCAGTTCTGTCTTCTTTCATGCTCTCCCTAGAATCATTTATTGTATACGCTCCAAGTTTTACATTATCACTTACTGTAAGTCCTTGAAAAATTCGTCTTCCTTCCGGAACATGTGAAATTCCAAGTTTTACTATTTTATGTGCTTTTACTTTAGTTATATCATCGCCTTCAAAGATAATCTCACCATTTTTAGGTTTTAGTAAACCTGATATGGTATGAAGTGTAGTAGTTTTTCCTGCACCATTAGCACCAATCAATGATACTATTTCACCTTCATTAATATGCAATGAAATCCCTTTGATTGCGTGGATATTACCATAAAATACATCTAAATCATTTATTTCTAGTAATGGATTCATATCACTCATCTCCTGTGCCTAAATATGCTTTTATTACATTTTTATCATTTACTACTTCCATCGGATCTCCCTCTGCAATAATATTTCCCATGTCCAGTACGACTAGTCTTTCGCAGATTCCAAGTACCATCTTCATATCATGTTCTATTAGTAAGATTGCAATTCCAAATTCATCCCTTATAAATCTTATGGTTTTCATAAGCTCTTCGGTTTCCTTTGGATTCATTCCAGCTGCTGGCTCATCCAAGAGAAGTATCTTAGGATTTGATGCCATAGCTCTGGCAATCTCCAATTTTCTCTGTTCACCATATGGTAACGAAGTAGCTTCATATTCTGCCAAATGGTCCATTTCAAATATCTTTAATATATCTAATGCTCTTTTATTGTATTCGTTCTCTTCTTTCCAATAGTTTTTAGTCCTAAACATTCCTGCGCCTATTGAATAGGTCATTGAATTATTTTGTGGTACTCTAACATTTTGAAGTACTGATAAATGCTTAAAAAGCCTAATATTTTGAAATGTTCTAGCAAGTCCACTTTCTACTAATTGATACGGTTTCCTATTTTTTATTACTTCGCCAAATAGTTCATACTCTCCGCTACTCGGTTGATATATTCCCGTAAGAACATTGAAAGCAGTCGTTTTTCCTGCTCCATTTGGACCTATAAGTCCTACTAATTCGCCACTATTTATTTCCATATTGAAATTGTTAAGTGCTTTAAGGCCTCCAAATTCAATAGATATATTTCTTGCATCCATTAATTTAGTCATTTGAAGTCCTCCTCTTTTCTTTGGCTTTCTTCTCAAAATTATTTAGCATTTTAGTGATATATTTAGTTATTCCAAATTCTTTTCTACCTAAAAGTCCTGTAGGTCTAAATAGCATCATCAGAATAAGTGAAAGTGAATATACTATCATTCTGTAGTCACTAAATCCTCTAAGAAGTTCTGGTAAAATAGTCAATACTGCTGCCGATATTGTTGCACCAGTAAATGATCCCATACCTCCTAAAACTACCATTACTAATATGTTTATTGAATGGTTATAGTCAAACTGTCTAGCTGTTATTATTCCCATTTGATGTGCGTAAATTCCGCCTGCGATTCCAGCAAATACAGCTGATAATACAAATGCAAATACTTTGTAATAAGTAGTATTAACACCTGTCGCCTCCGCTGCAATTTCATCTTCCCTTATGGAAAGCACCATTAGTCCATGACGTGATGTCATGACTGAGAACATAAGAGTTACAGATATTATCATAATTATATAGATTAATGTGAAATTCTGAAATCTCGGGATTCCATTTAATCCTTGTGCCCCACCTGTGAAGTCAAAATATTCGATTAATGCCCTTATTATCTCACCAAATGCCAAGGTTATAATCGCTAAATAGTCACCTTTCAATCTAAGTGCCGGTATTCCTATTAGAAGTCCTACTAGTCCTGCCAGTACTCCACCTAATAATAGTCCCACAATATATCCAGGGATACCTGGTATTATTCCAGCTTTAGTAAAAAGCGCTGCTGCATAAGCTCCAATAGACATAAAACCTGCATGCCCAAGGGTTATTTGTCCAAGACAACCTACTACTACATTTAAGCTAACTGCTAGTA
>JAAYFG010000040.1 GCA_012728335.1 Tissierellia bacterium
CTGTTCAGTTCTTGCATCTCCATCGAATAATACTAAATCGTCTTCTATGATCAATTCAGGCTTTCCATCTTTTATTCCTTCAATCAAAACCATAGTTCGCCTACTAGATTGGCTATGCCTTACAAATAATATGCGTTTTGGCTCTATTTTATTATTTCTCATGGAATAAAATATATCCACCAATCTGGAAGGTTTTTGAATCATGTAGAATTTTCCCTTATATTTCAGTAATTCAGATGCAATTTCAATCCATCTATTAAGATCAATATGTCCTTCATGACGAGATAATCTATGATTTGAATCAGCATTTTGCATATTTCCTTGTTCAAAATAAGGTGGATTTGTAATTATGGTATCAAATACATGTTTCCCATAAATCCCTACAATATTATTGATATCTTCATTGATGATGCTAATTCTATCTTCTAATTTATTTGTGTTTACACTTTTTATTGCCATCTCAGCAATTTCAGATTGTATTTCCACACCGATTATAGATTTTATTTTAGGTGAATTTACCATCCTAATCGGAATAATTCCCGTACCTGTACCTAAGTCCATTACTTTGCCTTCACCTTTTGCAAAAGCAGATAGTAATAGTGCATCTGTACCATACGAGAATTTACTTCTATCCTGATAAATATTGTATTGTGTACCTGGAACATAATCTAAAAACACCGTCATTTTATTCACCTTCTACTCTATATCTTACCATATTGCGAGTTTTATTTATAGTTACACTTATATCAGTCTTTAAAATAAAAATACTCTTACTATATAGTAAGAGTATTTTTATATTTATAAGTATATTATTCAGCTAATATAGCCCCAGTTGGACAAACATCTGCACATGCTCCACAATCAATACAAGTGTCAGCATCAATAGTGTAGATATCGCCTTCTGCTATTGCATCTGTAGCACACTCGCCTAAGCATGATCCACAAGCAATACACTCATCAGTAATATGATATGCCATTATTCTAGTTCCTCCCTTATGTTTATTTCATAACTAATTATAGCATAAGAAATATAAAATAAAAAGGCTAATTTTAAAATGGGATTCAATATCACTCTTACTCATCTACTTCTATATCTTCATCTTCCGTAACATAGTTTTTATCAACAGCACCGGTATCATGTACTTCATCAATCGGGAAATTCATCATTTTTATTCCATCTTCTGTTTCAACTCTAACTCTAACGATTTGTTGTAAAGCTGAATTCTGTATTACTACTCCTCTACCTTCTTCTGTTTTCACAATGGCTCCGATTTTAGGCATTTTTTTCAACAAGTATTCGTATCCCTCTTGCTCATACCTCATACAGCACATAAGTCTTCCACAAACACCAGATATCTTAGTAGGATTTAGAGAAATATTTTGGTCCTTTGCCATTTTTATGGATACTGGTTTAAACTCGCATAAATGAGTTGAGCAGCAAGTTTCTCTTCCACAATATCCAACAGCCCCTAAATACTTTGCCTCGTCTCTTACGCCAATCTGACGCAATTCTATACGGGTTTTGTATATAGCAGCTAGGTCTTTTACCAAATCCCTAAAATCTATTCTCTTATCAGCGGTGAAATAGAACAGTATTTTATTTCCATCAAAAGTATATTCAACATAAATAAGTTTCATATTCAAATCATGTTCTATAACTTTTTCTTTGAAAACATGATAAGCTTCATCAGCTTTTCTTTTATTTTCAGCATTTTTAGCTATATCTTCTTCTGTCGCTACTCTAATAACAGGTTTAAGAGTAGAGATTATCTCATCTTCTCTAATAGTTTTGTTGGCAACTACTACTTGTCCATATTCGATACCACGAATAGTTTCAACTATCACGTGATCATAGAGGTCAATTTCTAAGCCAACAGGATCAAAGAAATAGATTTTTCCTGCTTGTCTAAATCTTATTCCAACTACATCTATCATTTACATTCCTCCCGAATGCTAATAAAAAGCATTTCTATATTTAACATATAATTTAGATTATCATGAATGTTTTTGCTTGCCTCCATTACCGAATTGATAATATTGTCTATTGCATTCATACTCAAAAACGATTCAGTCTTTATTAAGTGAAGCTTATCTTTATTGATAACAATAGTTGGATCTTCTGTTAATTTGTATATATAGATATCTCTTGCCCAAAGCAAGTACAAATCAAATATCTGATCAATATTCCCTTTATTACTTTCAAAAAACTCCGCATTGCTTAGTACAGCACTTAAATCGCCTTTAATAACTCTATCTAAAATATCTATTGATTTATTTCTCATTTCATTAAATTCTTCACTACTTATAAGTTTTATAGCAGTACCAATAGATCCATTGGAAAACTCAGCTGCAAAATTAGCTTTCTCAACTGAAATATCATAATTTTTGTGCAAATACTCCACAATTGTTAGTTTATCCAATGAATTGAATTTCAATTCTTGACATCTTGACAAAATCGTAGATAAAATTAACGATTTATTAGATGATAACAAAATTATTTTCAAATATGAAGGTGGGTTCTCTAATGTCTTTAGAAAAGCATTTTGCCCCTCTTTAGTCACTTTTTCAAATCCATCTATCATATATATCTTATATTTCGATTCATATGGCTTAATGCTTGCATTCTCATTTAATTCTTCTATTACTTTCTTCTTAATTACACCGTCTTCAGGTTTTATTAAGAAAAAATCCGGATGAGTCTTTGCTTCAAATAAGCTGCAAGAAGGACAGTTGCCACATGAATTTTCTTCAGTACATAAAAGTGTCTTTGCAAAGGAAAGTGCCGTATACTTTTTCCCAATGCCACTTATTCCCATAAACAATAGAGCATGATTAATATCCCCTGATTCTATCATATTATCCAATATTTCAATATTATGAGAATGACCAATAACTTTATCAAATTTCATTCTAGTAGAAAACCGCCTTATCCACATCTACTACAAATAGATGAGCTCCACTAACTGTAACGCTACCGCTTTCTGACTTAACCTCTTCTACTTTAACTTTGCTTCTTATTAATTCTTTAAGTTCATCCACATTCTCATCTTCAATTCCTATTAGAAAAGTGGTGTTCCCAGAATTTAAAAATCCTCCTGTAGAAGCCAGTTTAGTTGCCCTTATGTTTTTTTCCATAAGTCCTTTGATTACTCCGTTTGTAAATTTATTTTGTATAATAGCAATAACTAATTTCATCATTACCCTCCTTAAAAATGAACATACTCCTCAATGTCTAGTATGAATATATTTGCTCCACCAACTTTTACAGTCACTGGATATGGCATATATCCATCTCCTGGCATATTCATGGTCATAAGCGAAGTAGTCATTTCTCTAACTTTACAGTTCGACTCAATGATTTCTAGCGCCTTAGGAATTCTGTCATCTTCAAGACCTATCAAAAGAGTAGTATTTCCTGATTTCAAAAATCCACCTGTTGAAGCTAATTTAGTAATTCTAAAATCATTCTCCATAAGTTCATCAATTAAAATATGTGAATCTTGATCTTGCACTATTGCAACTATTAATTTCATTTCATTACCTCCGTTATTGTATTTAGACACTGTTCTAATACTTCTTCGATTGATTTTCTAGCATCTATTATTTTGACATTATCTGGATACTTCTTAATTATATCTTGATACCCATTAAATACATTTTTATGAAAGGAATCTCCTTCATTCTCTAGTCTATCATAATTGAACTCAATTTTTTTTCTCTCTAATGTGTATATAGGATCTATATCAAAAAACAAGACCAAATCAGGTTTCATTTCATTTATTGCAAAGTCATTGATCATTTTTACTTGATCAATTCCTAATTTTCTGCCAACTCCCTGATATGCTAATGAGGAAAAAACAAATCTATCACAGATTACAAGTTTCCTCTCTTTTATAGCAGGCCTAATCTTTTCATCTACATGTTGGGCTCTAGAAGCAGCGTATAATAAAGCCTCTGCCCTATTGCTCATCTCAGTATTCACATTGTCTAGAATTATATCTCTTATTTTTTCGCCTATATTAGTTCCACCTGGTTCCCTCGTATAAACTACATCTATATCCGTTTCTAAAAAATGCTTATAAATGAGTTCTCCTATAGTAGATTTACCCGATCCGTCTGGTCCTTCAAGCGCAATAAAAAATCCTTCCATAAACTCCCTCTATTCAAATAGTTATTATTTAATTCCCTAACATAACTATTATAACATATAGGAGCTATCACTATAAAGGCTTTTATATTTATACTATTTTAAAATATATTGCTAAATTAAATAAATTTCTTGAAATCTGAAAAAAAATATTTTATAATGAAAAATAGTTCAAAAAAGAAAGGATTTAGTGATGAAAATTAATGAAGAATATTGAATTTGCGTATAACGATTTAGACATTATACAAGATGACTATGATATTAGTCTAAGGCACATCTCAGTAATCGACTCAAAAATTCGCACTAATCATCAAGTTTTAGGCAATCAGTGTTGCGAAATCTATTTCATTATAAACGGTCAATGTGACTATGTTTCTAATGAATACAATGACACTTTAAAGAAAAATGACTTACTTTTTGTAAATGGAAGAAACTCCATTGCAAGCATATATGCTACTACACAAAAATTGAAATACGTTGCACTAGGAATCGGAGGGATTTTAGTCTCCGAAAGTGAATACGAAGAATCAACTGAGCACATTCATAGGCAATTAAATTTCCGGGATAGTAAAGTTCATATGTTTTTCAATGAATTAATTGAAGAGTCTGAAAACCAAGAGTTTAACTATTTAGTAGTTTCTAAATATATGGTTAAATCAATACTATCCCACATAGAAAGATGTGAAATTGCACATTTTTATCCAATTTCTGATTTCAAACAACATAATGAATTGATTAAAGTCAAAGAATATATCGACAGTAATTACCGTTCAGATATATTACTACAAGATTTAGCAGAAATGGCTTTTATGAGTAAGTATTATCTAGTCCATAGATTTACTAGCCTGTTCGGAGTTTCTCCAATAAATTATGTATTGGAAAAACGAGTGGATGGAGCTAAAAAAATGCTCAATATGTATCCGAAGAAAAAACTTTCAGAAGTAGCTAAAGAGTCTGGGTTTAGATCTCAATCATATTTCAATCAAGTATTCAAAAGAAGAGTTGGTATTACACCAACTAATTACAAGAGAGTATACAATAAAATCCCACTGTCATAACAGTGGGATTTTTGTTCACTTATGCTAATTATTTATTATACATCCAATAGTACTATATTATCTACACTACTCTTTTTTATATCTATTATTCTCTGGTTAGACGAACCTCTAAATTTAAGGCTCAAATCTTTTAGATCTTCTATAAATAACCCGTCAACAAGTATATCGCAGATTTGCAATAATTCATTTTTTATGTCGTCTTTAACTAATGTTTCATATCTATAGCCTGAGTATATCCAAATTGCCTTGTCTGATTGTCCTCTAATTTCTTTTATCACTGATAAAAGCTCACAAGTATTCTGAAATGGTTCTCCACCTAGTATTGTAAGTCCTTCTACCAATTCCTCATTTAAGTAGTCTATCAAAGTTTCAGTTGTCTTTTCTGTCCAAATTTCTCCATATTCGAAATCTTGATACTCTAAATTAAAGCAACCTTTACATTTATGAGTGCATCCTGTTACAAAGATTGTAGTCCTTATACCTGGACCATTAGAAACATCATATCTCCTTATTTGTCCGTATCTCATTATATATGCAATACCCTATCATTTATTTCCAGTGTTCTTCCTTCATTCCAAAAAATTTCTCCTAAGTAGCCACAGGTTCTTCTTATAACACTTAATGTTGCCTCATCTTTATTACCACATTGTGGACACTCCCACTCAGAATTATCATTTAATACGATTTCTCCATCGTAATTACATTTAGAACAATAGTCACTTTTAGTATTAAATTCTGCATATTGGATATTATCGTAGATGTATTTTACCATAGTTTCAAGAGCTTCTAAATTATGAGACATATTAGGTATCTCAACATAGGAAATGCATCCACCTTTAGATTTCTCCTGAAACTCAGATTCAAAAGTGAATTTTTCAAATGCACTTATATCTTCTCTTACATCAACATGAAAAGAATTCGTATAGTAACCTTTATCAGTGACATTTTCTATTACTCCAAATCTACTCTTGTCAATTTGAGCAAATCTATGAGTTAAACTTTCAGCTGGAGTCGCATATAGTGTAAATTTGATTCCAGTTTCTTCTGCCCATGTGTTCACAGCTAGATTTAATCTATCCATGATCTTCATAGCAAATTCTCTGCCTTTAGGAGCAGTATGTGATACACCTTTTGTAAGAATAGTTGCTTCATAAATTCCTATGTACCCCAATGATACAGTGGAATATCCACCCTTAAGCAAAGGAGCAATAGGTTGATGTTTGCCTAACCTTGCAATTGCACCATGTTGCCAGTGAATAGGAGAAGAATCACTTGTCACTGTCTTTAAGTGCTCATATCTAATAAGTCCTACTTTTTTCACCAATTCCAGTCTTTTATTCAATATATCAAAGAATTTATTTTCACCACCGTTGGCTAATATTGCTATTTGTGGAAGATTAATAGAGCAAGCTCCCATATTAAATCTTCCTTCAAATTTATATTTTCCATCAGAGTCCTTCCAAGGTGGCAAAAAGGCTCTACAACCCATGGGACTAAATACATTGCCTTCATAATTGACTTTCATTTTTTTAGCGCTTATATAATCTGGATACATTCTCTTAGCAGTACATCTTACTGCAAGACTGGTTAAATAGTAATACTTAGAGTCCTTATGAATATTGTTTTCATCCAATACATATATTAGTTTCGGAAAAGCTGGAGTTACATATACACCAGCTTCATTTTTTATTCCTTCAATTCTCTGTTTTAATATCTCTTCTATTATCAAAGCAACTTCATCAATATAGTAATCATCATCTTTCAAATGCATAAATAATGTTACGAAAGGCGCTTGCCCATTAGAAGTCATTAAAGTGTTTATCTGATATTGAATAGTTTGAATTCCACTTTCAAGATCTTTTTTTGTCATACTCTGTGCCATTTTTTCAGCACTCGATATATCTCTTAACGTATCCAACGCCAGATTTAAATTCTTCTCATAGGACGCCCTTAGGTACTTTCCTAAAAAAGAAATATCTATTGACTGTCCACCATATTGGTTTGATGCTATTTGTGCAATTATTTGAGTCATGACATTACAAGCTACCTGAAAAGATTTAGGTTGTTCGATTAACTTTCCATTTACCACTGTTCCATTATCTAGCATATCCTTTATATTCACTAGACAACAGTTAAAAATAGGCTGTATTATGTAATCTAAATCGTGTATATGAATTGCTCCACTTTCATGAGCGTCAACTAAGTCTGCTGACAACATTTTTCTTTTTGCTATGTCTTTGGAAACCTCGCCGGCTATTAAATCTCTTTGTGTCGAAGCTATAATAGGGTTTTTATTAGAGTTTTCTGTCATTACATTTCTATTAGTCTTATTGATTAGTCCAAGTATGTCTTCATCCGTAGTATTTTGTTCTCTCTTAAAAGCTTGAACAGATTTGTAGCTTTCATATGCTCTTGCCGTTGCGGGATTATCTTTTTCAACAAGTTTAAAATATACTTGTTCTTCGATATCATATATGGATATATTATTGTCTAAACTTTGTGCGTATTTCTCTATTTCCTCTGCAATTTCTTCAGCTTGTCCGTCAATAAAGATACCGCTACTAGACTTCATTGCCTTTTCAATTGCTATTGCAATTTTATCCATGTGAAAAGGAACCACTTCACCACTTCTTTTAATAACTTCTACCATTTAGAACATCTCCTTTTATACGATTCCCCACGAATCAAAAGCATATTCATTATACAATATATAGTGTTCAATTTCAATAATAATGATTTTAAATACAATATATTGTTTTTTAAATTATTCAATTCTATTGCTTTTAGACAATAAAAAAGTAATCCTATATAAACACAGAATTACTTCTTAAACATTTATTTAATACCATCCTCTTATTTTCATTGCATTAGATACTACTTTTGTAGAGTGTATATATGCTGCTTCCCTTAGAGTTACACCATACTCTTTACTAGTGCTCCAAATATTATTAAATGCTCTTACCATATACTCACTTAATGTATCTAGTACTTTTTCTCTCGACCATTGCATTCCTATATTATTTTGCACCCATTCAAAATATGAAGTAGTAACGCCACCTGCATTTGCTAATATATCTGGAATTACAGGTATATTTCTTTCGTTTAAAATCATATCAGCTTCTGGAGTAGTTGGTCCATTTGCACCTTCGCAGATTAGCTTTACATCAATATCTTTTGCAATATCAGCTGTAATTGCATTTTCTAAAGCAGATGGAATTAAAATATCTGCCTTTAACTTCCAAAACTCTTCTAGGGAAATAACTTTTGCATCTGGAAAGTCTAGAAAATTTCTATGTCCTTTAGTATAAAAATAATCATACAATTCTTCATACTTAAATCCATCTTCATTATATATTGCATATGTTCCATGTTCTGGACACCATTCTCCAATTGCAATAATCGTTGCGCCTAATTCTTCAGCTTTTTCAACGGTGTAATTACCAACATTACCAAATCCTTGAATAGCAACTTTTGAGTTTGATAATTCAATTCCCAGCTTTTTAGTTGCTTCATTTAAGACTGTCACAAGTCCGTATCCTGTCGCTTCACTTCTTCCTCTAGAACCGCCAAATTCAACAGGCTTACCTGTTATGGCATTTAATTCTTCTTTGCCAGTTAATTTTATGTATTCATCAATAAACCAAGACATTATTTCAGCATTAGTATTTACGTCTGGCTCAGGGATATCAATTTTAGGTCCAATATGATTGTATATACCTCTAATATATCCTCTTGAAAGTCTTTCTAATTCCGATTTAGACAATTCGTTTGGATCTACACAAATTCCACCTTTAGCGCCTCCAAATGGAATTCCAGTTATACTGCACTTAAAAGTCATCCATATAGAAAGGGCTTTAATTTCGCTTTCAGTCACTGATGGATGGAATCTTGTTCCGCCTTTTCCAGGTCCAACTGAATTGTTATGAATGGCTCTAAATCCTTTAAATACTTTTGTAGTTCCATTATCCATTTTTACTGGTATAGAAACTTCTAGAGTTCTTTGTGGATTACTAAGCAATTCATAAACTGATTCTTCTAAGCCCAATTTATCTACAGCTTTTTTTATCTGTAATTGAGCATTTTCAAGTGGATTCAAATTATCCTTGGTCATTTCAACATCCCTTTCTGTTTTGATAAAAATAATTGTAGGCAATTAGCAATTGTACCTAATCCCCTACAAAAAATCATAGATTTATAGTCAATTTAATTCCTAATGTATATTATAAACAAAAATCAATTAATATTAAATAGTTTTATCGAATAAAATACATAAATAATCAAATAATAAACCTTATTATTCAGTTTTCAGTATTTCTACATTGTCTACACCGTCTATTTCGAGTAGATTTACTTTGATTTTTTCATTTCTTGAAGATGGTACATTCTTTCCCACATAATCTGCTCTAATTGGCAGTTCTCTATGTCCTCTATCAATTAAACTCACTAATTGAACTTTCTTCGGTCTTCCCAAATCTACTATTGCATCTAGTGCTGCTCTTGCAGTCCTGCCAGTAAATATTACATCATCTACTAGTATGACTACTTTATCATTTAAATCTATATCTTCGCTTATTACATCAATTACATTTTTTTCATCAATCGTTATATCGTCTCTATAGGATCTTACATTCAAACTGTAAAGTGGAACATTTAATCCATCTATTTCTTTGATTTTATTCTGTATTCTCTCGGCAATATTATATCCACGCGTTAATATACCTAAAAAGATTAAGTTTTCTCCACTTCTATTCCTTTCAAGTATTTCGTTTGATATTCTAGTTATGGCTCTTTGTATTTGTAGCTCATCTAAAATTACTGATTTATTCACATTAATCACCTTTGAAAATATTCATAAAATCTTTAAATCTATCTGGTATTTCAGTCTCAATTAACATTTCTTTCCCATTGATCGGATGTATAAATTCCAATTTATAGCTATGTAACAACTGAGTTTTTACGCCATATTTATTCTTATGCCCATATACTAAATCACCAACTACTGGATGTTTAATTGACTGCATATGAATTCTAATTTGATGCATTCTCCCCGTCTCAAGCTCTAAGTCTAATAGAGAGAAATTATCAAAATATTCAATTAGCTTATAATGAGTAATAGCTTCTTTTCCATATAAGTCAATATCCATTTTTCTTCTATCACTTCTATTACGGGCAATTGGCTTATCAATAGTACCAAATTCATTGGTTATACCGTGGACAATTCCTAAATAGTATCTTTTAACTTCTTGTTTAGAAAACATTTCTATTAGTTCGAAATAAGCTTCATCACTTTTTGCTACTACAATCAATCCACTAGTATCTTTATCAAGTCTATGAACTATTCCAGGGCGTATTGGATCACTTGCATTTCCAAGTTTAATCCCATTGTATAAAAGTCCATTAACCAATGTATTATCGATATTCCCATATCCTGGATGAACTACTAAATCCTGTGGCTTGTTAATTATTACAATATGCTCGTCTTCATATACTATATCTAATTGCATCTCAAAAGGCTGTAGTATAAACTCTTCTTCTTCAAGAATTTCTATTCTATCACCATCTGCAACTTTATAGTTTGGTTTAACTGGCGTTCCATTTACTAGAACTAAATCTTTTTCAATTAGCTTACTAATACTTGATCTAGTCATTTCTTCAATTTTATCGCTAAGATATCTATCTATTCTAATTCCGATATCATCGCTTACTATAATAATATTATCATTCATTTATCTCTTTACTCTCTGATAGTATGATGTAAATCATTAACATAATAGTTCCAATTACTATACATATGTCAGCTACATTAAATACTGCAAAATCAAATTTGTTAAATAACCTAACACTTATAAAATCCACAACATAATCAAGTCTTATCCTATCCAGAAAATTACCTAATGTTCCTCCGACTAAAAGTCCTAATGAGACTTTAAGCCATTTCCCAACTGTATTATAATTTTTATGTAAAAATGAAACTACTATAATCAAAACTACTAATGTCACTACTACAAACAATATCTTTTTGTTTTGTAGTATACCGAATGCTGCTCCTCTATTTTCAACATATGCAAAAGATAGAAAATTATCTATAATTACAAATGCTTGATTTCCCTTTAATAATTTAACTGCTAAAAATTTTGTTAATTGATCAAACCCAAATGCCAAAACGGCAATTATTATCGTTAACATATGTCCTCCATATAAATACATTAAGCTGGAAAAGATACTACTATTCTCGTTTTTCCTTTTTTACTAGTACCATTTAACTCCAAAAGAGTGCTTCGTCCCTTGCCTCTCACTGAAACGATATCGCCTTCTTCTAGTGTATGAGATGGTTTATCTATTAGCTTAAAATTCACTTTTACTTTTTCACTCTTAACTGTATTTTGGCCTTCTAATCGTGACAAATTATATATTTCACTTATATAAGCATCTAGCCTTAAAGAAGATATAGTATAATTTTTCTCAAATGTTTCCTCGTTAATATCTAGGAGGTCATCTAATTCAATTATGCTTACAGATACATTTTCTCTTCTAACTTTTTCTAGATTATAAAGAACAAAATCGCTGATTGTAGAACTTACTACAATATCAGCGTACCCTTCACCTATGGAAATATCTCCAATTTTTTCACGCACTATACCAAGCCCTAGTAAACTCCCTAGGACGTCCCTGTGTTCAACATTGGATGTATTCAGTTTTATACGAATTCCAGTTAGTGTTAATGCTTCATCTACATCATCGACATACGAATTGTATATGATGATCATTTGTCTTTCAGGATCTTTAAAGCCACCAACTACTTTATACTGAATTTCATCAAATCTATTTAGTATAGAACGACTTAAATCCACCGTATAAGGATCTAAGAAATCAGTATTTACTACTATGTGTTTGTCTAGAACAATTTCGATTAAATCCAAAATCCTACGCATGTCAATTATTTTGTCATCTTCGACATGCAGTAGGTATTTTTCTTTATCTATAGCCATTTTTTACCAAGGAAATATTCCCTTGTTTTTAAGTTCTTCCTGAAGACCATCTATTTCAACATTTGAAGGTGCTAAAATAAATATGTCTTTGTTAACTTTTTGTATTTTTCCATCAATTGCGTATAGTGCACCATTTACAAAATCAAAAATTTGTCTCTTTAAATCCATATCTAATTGCTCAAAATTAAGAACTACTGCTTTTCTAAGTCTTAAGTCATCAATTATAGCTGGTGATTCATCATAGCTAAATGGTTCATGAATACAGATTTTGAATTGTGATGAACTATGTAAATTTAATACATTGTTTCCACCTTTTTTAGATCTAGAAGGTGCTACTTTTGGAGCTTCTTCCTCATCACTGTTTGCAACTACTACTTCTTCATACTCTTCTTCATAGTAATCGTCATCATCGTATTCTTCATCGATACCTATAAAACTTTTAAATTTGTCCATAAATCCCATATCGTTTCCTCCTAATTTTTACTTTCTTTAAAAATGGCTGTGCCTAAACGCACTATATTTGATCCCTCTTCAATCGCTAATCCATAATCATTTGTCATTCCCATAGATAAATATTTCATATCTACATTTTCATACTTATGTGCATCAATTTTTTCAGAAGCTTCACAAGTATCTCTAAACACAGTTCTAATAAGTTTTTCATCTTCTGTGTCTGGAGCCATAGTCATTAATCCTCTAATGCGAATATTAGTCAGCTCTAAACAATCATATATGAATTCATCCAAATTTTCAAGAAAAATTCCAGTTTTTGTAGATTCTTTTGAAGCATTTACTTGTACTAATACATCTACAATCATATCACTATTTAATGCCCTCTTGTTAATTTCCTTGGCAAGCTTAATGCTATCTAGTGAATGAATCAGTTTTACTTTATCATAGATATATTTTACTTTATTGGTTTGCATTCTACCAATCATATGGTAATTAGCAGCTTCTCCATAATGATCCATTCGCTTTACAAGTTCTTGCACCTTGTTTTCCGCAATATCTACTAAGCCTTCTTCAAGAGCTTGGTCTATTAAGTCGTAATCAACCATTTTAGTTACGCAAAGTAGCATTACATCATCTTTTCTTCCAGATTTTTGTTTTGCTAATTCAATGTTTTCTCTAATATTATAAATATTGTTTTTTACACTCATTTTCATCCTTCTCACTTAATAATTTGTCCGTCTTCTACATTTTGCGGATTAGTAATAACGTCATCAAAAACTGTTATAGTTTTCATAGGGTCAGCTTTCCCCTCAATATTAATGTATCCCTTGTTATCTCCCATGTCAACATAAGTTTCAAATTCATTTTGGTTTATTATATTTATAGGTCTAAATCTAACTATTCCATTTAGCTCTTTAATATATACTCCCTCTTGGTTCTCCAATATAACTATGGAACTTGACGGAATCACATAGATATATGACTTTGATTTAATTATGCTTATATCATGAATCCTATTATAGTTCAAATCATGCAATTTTTCATTTAGTTTTATGATTAGAACTGCATTCTCTCCCTGAATGGATTTTTTTATGACTTGTCCTTTTAAATCTACAGACACATCTGCCACTAACTCAATTGTGTCTCCTTCTTTATAGTCTGTTATATCTCTAAAGTCTTCAACCATAGCAGCCATATAGTATTCATAATTGTCTATAAGTTTGTATATTTTATCCCCCTGACCTACATGATTAGTAACCTTCTCCAATTCATCTAGTTTTATTTCCTTTAGGGTTTCGTAATTGATATTATCCAAGTTCTCTACACTTAGCACTTCTTCAAAATTGTCAATTTTATAAGAAACTATTCCTGCATATTCTGCTTTGTAGGGAATATTGTTAATACTTACCTCTTTGCTCAATTTATCTCTTCTAGATTCCAACTCTGGGATTGATAAATTGATTAACTCACCGATATCTGAGATATTGATGTTTTTCCTAGTATTCAATTCTAAATTGTCAATTGAAGTAAAGAGATCATTCATATTTCCACTTTGAATGTTTTCCTGTATTGAATATATGATATTCTTTTCAGCATCAGTCGTAGTATGTTCCTCAGCATCAGGATTCAAACTCTTATTCTTATACTCAATTGCCGATTGCACTCTGAACAGTTCATCTTTCGTATCCGTATCATCATTCATCAGATTTAGATTTACTACTTCAAAATCTTTTGGCACTCTGTCTCCCTCTGATGCATTTAGCTCAAGAACACCTTCTCCCTGAGAAGTGTAGATTCTCTCATTCATTATTAGAAATCCCTTAGTATCTATTTTATCAAGATACTCACTTTGTTTCGGAAGTTTTGTAGGTATATTACTACTAATCAGATTAGGAGAGAATTTAAATACTATATATAATATTAAAGCCAAAGGTATTATCAGCTTTAATATATTTCTTATGTTAATCATATTCTTTCTCTTCGCCACATTATCACCTATTGAATCTTAAATTTTCTTATGAATAATGTTCAGCTTTTCTCTCTCTCAACATCAATTCTTCTATGGACTTAGTTAAGTCTTTATCTTCATAAAGTACTGAGAAAAGTACTTCTGTTATAGGCATTTCAACGTCTAATTTCTTAGCAAGCTCTGATGCAGATCTAGTAGTTCTGATTCCTTCAACCACCATCCCTATCTGTTCTATCGCTTGTTCTATAGGAACGCCTTTTCCAATTAAAACACCACATTGTTTATTTCTACTGTGATTACTTGTACAAGTTACGATTAGATCTCCCATACCTGTAAGACCAAAAAATGTATCCATTTTTGCTCCAAGTTTAGTTCCAAGTCTAGACATTTCATATATTCCCCTAGTCATTAGAGCCGCTTTGGTATTGTCTCCATATCCATAACCTTCCAATATTCCCGCTGCAAGAGCTATAATATTTTTCAGAGCTCCACCGAGTTCAACACCAACTACATCTTCGTTGGTATATACTCTAAAGTATTTATTCATAAATAGATGTTGCACTAATTCTGCTGCATAGTTTGATTCTGATGCTGCAACTATAGTAGATGGATAATCTAATATTACTTCTTCAGCATGGGTCGGTCCAGAAAGAGCTACATATTTTATCCCTGGAATAATTTCTTCAACTATTTCAGATATTCTCATAAGAGTTCCCTCTTCTATACCCTTAGCTACATTTATTATTATATCCTCTTCATTTAAATATGGTTTTAGAGTCATTAAAGTTTCTCTAACTGAATTTGTAGGCACAGCCACCAAAATAACATTACTATTCTCAATTGATTTCACTAAATCATTTGAATACTTTAAGTTTTCTGGTAGTTCTACATCTGGTAAATATCTCTTGTTTATTCTGTAATTTATCAGATCGCTGTATTGCTTTTCATTTCTAATATATAAAGTGGTATCATGACCATTAACAGCTAATACTCTAGCTAAAGCGGTTCCCCAGCTTCCACCACCAACTACTGTAATCTTGTCCATAAGTCACTTCCTTATCTTATTTTCTTCACCTTTAACTATTCTCTTAATATTTTCTTTATGTCTATATAAACATAGTGCTGTAAGCGCAACTATAGTTATGACCATACTCATCTCATAGTCATGATTAAAGTACATATACATGAAAGGAGCTATGACAAATCCAGACATAGATCCTAGAGAAACCATATTACTTATCGCCATTATAATTAAGGCAAATAATAAACAAACCATGGCAACTCTAAAGTCAATAGCACTAACTGCTCCTAGTGATGTAGCTACTCCTTTACCACCTTTAAATCCCAAGTAAAAAGGATAATCATGTCCAATTACTACTGCTAACAC
>JAAYFG010000041.1 GCA_012728335.1 Tissierellia bacterium
TCATTTAAAAAAACCTCCTTGATTTTTAATTTTAGTTGGCAGACTAGAACTATTTTATCATGGAGGTGTTTTTTATTTGTTTCTCAACGCTAAAGCTTAACTGAACCCCCAGTCTAACTGGGGGTTTTCTCTTACAAAAAAAAGCAAGTATTACTTGCCTTTTTAAAAAACTCGTCTTATTTATCTTCGTCCATATATCCAAGTCTTTTTAAAACTAATTTATATCCATCAGCGCCATAGTATAAACATCTATTAATTCTACTAATAGTAGCAGTACTAGCTCCTGTTTCAGTTTCAATTTCATTATACGTTTTTTCTTGAGCAAGTAATTTTACAACTTCTAACCTTTGTGCAATTGATTGAAGTTCTTTTATCGTACAGATATCTTCAAAAAATCTAGCACATTCATCTACGTCTTTAAGTAGTAGCACAGATTCAAAAAAAGCTTTCGTCGATTCGTTCATCACTTTAGATTTGTAGGTAGTCATTTTTATCCCTCCCAATATTTTTTGTTCCCCTTAAAACATATATTAATATTTAATTATGCTTTCAATATTATAATCACCTATTACTTCTCTTCCATTCAAATCTTCTAATTCTATTAAAAATAAAAACCCTACTATTACTCCACCTAATTGCTCCACTATATCGGCAGTCGCCTTTGCGGTTCCACCAGTAGCAAGTAGGTCATCTACTATTAAAACTTTTTGTCCTGGAAGTATAGCATCTTTGTGAATTTCTATAGTATCAGTTCCATATTCTAAATCATAAGCCTTTGAAACAGTTTCAGCCGGTAGTTTACCAGCTTTTCTTACAGGTACGAAACCACAGTCCATTTCATATGCCATAGGTGTTCCAAAAATAAATCCTCTAGCTTCAATTCCTAATATTAGGTCCACATCTTTATCTCCAACTGCATCTATCATAGTGTCTACAGCATCATGTAAACCATCTTTGTCTTTTAAAAGAGTAGTTATGTCTCTATATATAATACCCTTTTTTGGATAATCTACTATTGATCTTATTTTATTCTCTAAGTTCATCTTCGTCCCCCTTTTAACACTTCAGTGTAATTATATCATATATATACCCACTTCATCAATTAAACTATGATATAATTAAAGTGTAATTAACTAAGGAGGTCATTTTGTGAATACGAAGCTTTTTACTGATATGAAGATGAAGTATTTAAAGCTATTATCTAAAACTTATAAAAATATCGATCAAACTAGTAGTAAGATTATTGATTTAAAAGCAGTATTAAATATGCCTAAGGCTACGGAGCATTTTGTTTCTGATATACATGGCGAATACGATTCCTTTTCCCATGTTATAAAAAATGGTTCAGGTGTAATAAAAAACTACATAGAAGAATTGTTTTCTGATACCCTAACCGTTGATGAAAAACATGAACTTGCTACTCTTATCTACTATCCTGAAGAAAAATTATATAGCCTTAAAGAAAATGGAGAGTTAACTGATGAGTGGTATGAAAAAACCATTAAATGCCTAATCTCCATGACTAGAAGAGTGGGTTCCAAGTACAATCGTGAAAAAGTCAGACTGGCTTTTCCACAAGATATATACTTTATATTGGAAGAACTAATATTTGAAAGTCCGACCAATAGACATAAGGAAGGATATTACAATACTCTTATAAACGAAATAATAGAATTGAAAGTAGCAGATAAATATATAGTCGCACTTTCCACTCTTACTAAGAGATTTGCTGTAGAGCATTTACATGTAGTTGGAGATATTTACGATAGAGGCGATAAAGCAGACAGTGTAATGGATTTCTTAATCAATCACCACGATACTGACATACAATGGGGAAATCATGATATTGCATGGATAGGAGCTGCCGCTGGAAGTATACCACTAATTGCCAATGTTATTAGAATTGCAGCTAGATATGACAATTTAAGTACTCTTGAAGATGGATATGGTATTAATTTAGTTCCACTTATGACTTTTGCAATGAAAACTTATGGTAGTGATGACTGCATTCCATTTTTACCTAAAACTGAAAAATATGATGCAAGTGAACACGATTTAATTGCTAAAGTACATAAAGCTATTAGTATTATACAATTCAAATCTGAAGCTCAGACTATTATTGAGCATCCAGAGTTTGATATGGACAATAGAATCCTGCTAAATAGTATCTCTAGCGATATGAAAACCATAGTTATAGATGGAGAAACACATGAATTAAACGACAGTAATTTTCCTACCTTTGCAAAGGACTTTATAAACTTTACTGACGAAGAACAAGAAGTGATAAATAAATTGAAATACTCTTTTACCAATAGTACAAGACTGAAAGAGCATATCAAATTTATGATAAATAAAGGCTCTATTTACTCCATATTCAACGATAATCTACTTTACCATAGCTGTATACCTCTTAATGCCGATGGAAGCTTTAGAGAGACTAATTTTTTAGATAAAACATATCATGGAAAAGAGCTATTAGATAAATTGACTGAAATTATTACTGAAGGCTTTTTCATTGAACAAGAAGATGTCATGAAGAGATACTCACAGGATATTGCATGGTACTTATGGTGTGGTAAAGACTCTCCTCTTTTTGGTAAAGATAAGATGACCACTTTTGAAAGATACTTTATTGATGATAAGTCTACTCATGTAGAAAGTAAGGACAATTATTATAAATATCGTGACGATGAAACAGTTGTAGACAATATATTAAGAGAATTCGATATTGACCCTTCTGTTGGTAAAATAATTAATGGACATGTCCCAGTGAAAGTTGGACTTGGAGAAAATCCAGTAAAAGCTAATGGGAAACTGATAGTTATCGATGGTGGTTTTTCTAAGGCATATCAAAAAGTGACAGGTATCGCAGGTTATACGCTAATTTCCAATTCATATGGATTAGTCCTTGCGTCTCACCAACCTTTTGTTTCCAAAGAAGAAGCCATTGAAAAAGAAGTGGATATAGTCAGTGAAACTAGATTTGTAGTTAAATATGATCATCGTAGGACAGTAGACGAAACTGATTTAGGTGATGGTATCAATCAAAGAATTGAAGATTTAAAAGATTTATTAAAGGCCTATAGACAAGGGCTTATTGCGGAGCATAAATAGTATTTTAGGGAAGTCAAAATGGCTTCCCTTTTTTATTTAGCTATTGTTCAATTATTGTTACCTATTTTATACAATTAAATGATATACTGATAAACAATAAATAATTATCGGAGAACAATCATGAAAATTAAAAGTATTTTAACTAAATCTTCTCTTATTTATATATTATTAATATTGCCTATATACTATTTAACGAGTACATCTTTTGCAAATAATGGTTATATACTCCGTGACTGGGTGAATAATACATTCTTATTGCTTTTTGTTGTTTGTGTTATGACTCTACAATTCATCTTTATGTCTAAAGTGATTAAATCATTTGAAAATGCTAATACTATTGTTGAAATACTTCTAATGTTATTTACTACGGCTATTACCATTTTATTACTGTTTATTTCCTTTCTAGTATTTATATTTAGCAATTCTGAAGTTAGAGTAGAAATAGTCAATGGTGAAAAATATATTGCAGTTGATAATAATTGGTTTGACCCTGATGTCCCAAACGATTATTATGAATATGTAAATATCTTTATGTATAGAGATAATTTGATTGAGGAAAATCACAATATTATAGAGGTACATATGGATAAAAGAAATGATATTAATGAAAATATTGATGAAATACCACAAGAAATTATTACTTCAATTGATAAAAATAGTAATAATGTAGATTATATAATGAAATTAGGTGATAATATTTATGGGCTTGCTCTAATGGATAGAGCAATGAACCGATATAAATATGCATTTGTAAAAGAAAATGTTGAAAGTGATAATTGGGATATTATTTACGAATTCCCTGTTCATGGAGAAATCTATAATCTTATTTTTATAGATTCTAGTACTGGAATAGTAAATTTTTCTGATGATAGTCTATCTCTTTATGTGACAAAAGATTCTGGACATAATTGGGAAAAACTGTATATAGATGGAAATCATGATTATCTATATGTATTGGATTTGACTTATGCAGATGGAATATACTATCTTTCACTAGGACATCCTAAATGGGTAAAAAGTAACGATAAAATCACTTACTTATCTTTTGATTTAATAGATTGGTCAATTGGAACAAAATAAAAAAATAGACGAGTCCTCATGGATTCGTCTATATCTATATTTTACTGATTCACTTCTTTTTTCTACTCTTGCCCAAATAAGCTTCTATAATATCTTCGTTTTTCAAGATATCTGCTCCACAACCAGAAAGAGTGATATTACCAGTTTCCATCACATATCCATTATCGCAACATTTTAATGCCATATTAGCATTTTGTTCAATAAGTAATATTGTAACTCCAGTCTCACTTATCTTTTCTATTATTTTAAAGATATCTCTCACTATTAGAGGAGCTAAACCTAGTGAAGGCTCATCCATCATAATCAATTCAGGTCTAGCTGTTAGCGCTCTACCTACTGCTAACATTTGTTGTTCCCCACCAGATAGGGTTCCAGCTAATTGCCAGCTTCTTTCTTTTAATATAGGAAAAAGTTCGTAAACCCATTTGATATCTTCTTCAATTCCTTTATTGTCTCTTCTATTATACGCACCCATCTTTAAATTTTCATGTACAGTAAGTTGTGGAAACACCCTTCTGCCTTCAGGAACTAATGTTATACCTCTTTCCACTCTATCTCTAGTTGATAGTCTAGTAATGTCTTCATCTTTATAGATTATGCTTCCAGAGTCAGTTGCAACAAGTCCCATTATAGATTTTAGAGTAGTGCTCTTCCCTGCTCCATTTGCTCCTATTAAGGTGACAATTTTGCCTTGTTCCACATCCAAATCTATTCCTTTTAGTGCAGAAATACCTCCATATGAAACTTTTAAATCTCTAATTTTAAGCATCTTCATCTACCCCCAAATAAGCAGCTATTACTTTTTCATTGTTTTGTACTTCTTCAGGTGTGCCTTCTGCAATCTTTATCCCAAAGTCCATTACATGGATATTGTCAGAAACTTCCATAACTAAATCCATGTGATGTTCTATTATTAGTATGGTCAAATCAAAATCCTCTTTGATCTTTAGTATAAAAGAAGTCATCTCATCCATTTCATTTGGGTTCATACCTGCAGCAGGTTCATCTAGCAATAACAGCCTTGGTTTTGTGGCAAGTGCTCTTGCTATTTCCAGTCTTCTTTGTTTTCCATATGGGAGTGAATTAGCTTTATCATCTCTATGTTGAAGCAAATCTACTCTCTCAAGTAATTCTATGGTCTCTTTTTCCATATTATTTTCTTCGCTCTTGTACTTTGGAAGCCTTAAAGTAGAAGTTAAGAAATTAGATGCTAAATTAGTATGTTTAGCCACTATTACATTTTCAAATACAGACAGTTCTTTAAATAGTCTTATATTTTGAAAAGTTCTAGCAATTCCCAATTTAGTAATTAAATCAGGTCTCATTCCAGTTATATTCTCACCATCAAAAATTATATTTCCAACAGTTGGCTTATATACTCCTGTGATGATATTAAACGTAGTTGTTTTTCCAGCACCATTTGGTCCTATTATTGAAGTAATCTCACCTTCTTTTATGTCTAAGTTTAAATCTGCAACTGCTCTTACTCCACCAAATTCTATAGTCAAATTCTCTGCATTTAAAAGACCCAATTTATTTCACCTCCTGATTTGCTTTTCTTTTCCTACTGAATATGCGATTCCAAGACAATTCTTCTTTTCCCATAATACCTTTTGGCCAAAACAGGACTATAAGTATCAATATTATTGAAAATACAACCATTCTTAGACCTGGTCTAAACAATGGTATATTGAAGCCAAAAAGCCTTAATGGTTCGTCGAAAACTCTTAGTACTTCCAATCCACCTGTTACTATGAAAGACGAAATAACAGTTCCACTTATACTTCCAAGACCTCCTAAAACTATTATCAATAGGAAATTGTAAGTAAGCGTAAAAAGAAAGTTTTTCGGGTCTACTGTGGCTAAGAATGTAGCATACAATCCACCTGCAATCGCTGCGAAGAATGCAGAAATCACAAATGCCATAAGTTTATGCTTTAAAAGTCCTATGCCCATGGCTTCTGCAGCAATCTCATCTTCTCTTATGGCTTTAAATGCTCTTCCATAAGATGATGAAACTAGTAATCCCATAAAAACTATAGTCAATATTAAAAATCCGAAATAAAATGGCATACTTGAATTTGAAGGTATTCTAGTTATACCTAATGAGCCATTAGTTACGGATTGTGCATTCGTTAAAACTATACGGATTATCTCTGAAAATCCTAAAGTGGCAATCGCAAGATAGTCACCCCTCAGTCTAAGTATTGGAGTACCTATTAATATTGCAAATACTACTGCAATCAGTCCTCCAAGAATCAAAGCTAACCATATAGGTAATTGTATATTAGCAATCAATGAGTTCATTGGAACCATATAGTAAATTTGCTCTCTCACCTCAAGTGGTAGAGTGAAAATTCCAACTGTATAAGCACCAATTGCCATGAATCCTGCTTGACCTAATGAAAATTGTCCAGTGAAACCATTCATTAAATTCATAGACAAACTCACTATGGCGTAAATAGCAGAAAGATTTAAAACTCTTTTTATATAAGGGTTAATTTTATTGTCTAAAATAACAGTCACTCCCATTACTATAACTATGAGTAAAATAGTCAATAAAATATTTCTCTTTTTGATATTAATGTCATTTTTTTCCATATTTACACCTTCTCTGCTACTTTTTCGCCAAGTAATCCCGTTGGTTTAACCATTAATATAATTATTAGTGCCACGAAAGCTATTACATCTCTGTAACCAGAAAATTGTGGAAATAGACCAGTTATTAGAATTTCAGAAAAGCCTAATATAAATCCACCGATTACCGCACCAGTAATATTTCCAATTCCACCAATTACTGCTGCAATGAAACACTTTAATCCAACCATTACTCCCATTGTAGGTGTTAGCCCTGGATATTTGACAGCCCACATCATTCCTCCTATTGAAGCTAATGCAGAACCTAATGCAAATGTCCAAGAAATTATATTATTTATATTTACACCCATTACTGAAGCAGTTTCATGATCTTGAGAAGTTGCCCTCATTGCCATTCCCATCTTAGTTTTATTTACAATATACGTTAATACAAAAAGTGCAACTAAAGTCATAATAGGAATGAAAAGTGAGATTACCTGAACACTTAACTGTGCATTTATAGGTAACATTTTGGTCAAAAATGGAATATCTGGAAAATTCTTAGGTCTTCCACTAAATAAATATGTAGCTAAATTAGACAGTAGAAATGAAACACCTATTGCTGAAATTAAAACTGAGTTCTTATCAGCATTTCTCAATGGTTTATATGCAACTTTTTCTGTAATAACTCCAAGTAACGCAGTTAAAATAATCGTAACAATGAAAGCCAGATACCATGGGAGTGCAAAAGTAGTCATCCCGAAAAAAGCAAAATAAGCAGACATCATAAATATATCACCA
>JAAYFG010000042.1 GCA_012728335.1 Tissierellia bacterium
GATACCATTGTATTCAAATGGATTGTGTGATGCTGAAATAACGACTCCAGCCATAAAATTGTGTTTTTTAGTCAAATATGCAACTGCTGGAGTAGGTAAAACTCCTAAATCAATTACATCAACTCCCATACTCATCATTCCAGAAGCAAGGGCAGTAAGTAATAAATCACCAGAATGTCTAGTGTCTTTTGCAATTATTATAGTATTGCTCTCATTTCCATTTCCTAATATATAAGCTCCAGCTCTTCCCACTTTATATGCTAAATCTGGAGTCAAATCTGCATTGGCAACTCCTCTAATTCCATCTGTACCAAATAATCTCGTCAAATCAATCCCACCAATTCATTTATAATTTTTTTCTATCAGCTCTATCAGTTTATCTCTATCATTTAAATCCTTGTTTTCCAATACTAATTCATATAAAAAGTCCAATATTTCTCCTATTATTACACCTTCTGAAAAACCCAAATCCTTTATATCATTGCCGTTAATAGCAATTTGATTCTTCTTGTAAATCTCGCTATTATTAAGAATTTCATCAACAATGCCTATTCTCTCCAAAAGAAAATCTATATCTCTATCTTCGCTAGTACATATTCTATCTGCTATCATAAGATTTAGTAAATCGTAGATATACTCTTCTCCTACCCTATTCATCTGTCTTTTAACAGCTTTTTTAGTCATCACATCATGAGCTTTCATATGTTGCTCAATTAGAACTTTTACCGCATTTATCGTTATATTATCATATCGTAAACGTCTCATTATCTTTTCAGCTGTTTCCCCACCTAAAATATCGTGACCGTAAAAATGACCTTTTCCACTTTCATCAATAGTCAGCGTATTGGGCTTTTCTATATCATGAAAAAGTGCAGCAAGCCTTAAGTGCAGCTTTGGCTTTACATTATCAACTACGCATAATATATGGTCAAATAGAGTCTTATTATGATAAGGTGTCTTTTGGTCAAAATCTACAGTAGGAATTAGCTCAGGAATTAGCTCATTTAGAATTCCTGTTTCTTGCAATAGATGTAATCCTCTAGAAGGAGTTTTTGAAAGTAGTATCTTACTAAATTCATCACGAATTCTTTCATAGCTAACTACATTAATACTATTAGCATACTTATTAATGTTACCCATTGTTTTAGGCTCTAAATCAAAATCAAACTGTGTAGCAAATCTTATAGCCCTCAAGATTCTAAGCTTATCTTCTTCAAATCTCTTAGCACTATCTCCTACAGTCTGAATAAGCCCTCTAGACAAATCTATTTTTCCACCGTAAGGATCTACAATATTTCCCCTTAAGTCCATCGCCATGGCATTTATCGTAAAATCTCTTCTACCTAAATCTTCTTCAATATTGTTCACAAATTCAACTTTTGATGGATGTCTTCTGTCATCATATTCACCATCATATCTATAACTTGTAATCTCAACATTCCCATATTGAGTCACTACAACTATAGTTCCATATTCACTACCTATGTCTACAGTTCTATAGTCGCTAAAAACTGATTCTGTTTCTATAGCTTTTGCATTAGTTGCAATATCATAGTCATTAGGTTCAATTCCCCGAATGAAGTCTCTAACGCAACCACCAACTAGATATGCTTCATATCCGTTTTTTTCAAGTCTATTCAATAATTCTTCTATGTGTATTGGAATATTCATATTATCACCTTATCTCTCAATTATATTATAAACGAAAGAACAATAAAGATAAAGAAATCACTTTAACGTACAAAAAGAACATTATTCTATTGTTTTAGAGACAATGTTCTTTAACAAATCTATTTATACATTACACGTGATACTATATTTGTATTTCCTTTCTGGTATTCACCCTCTAAATACAGTTGATAAGCACCAGGGGAAATAATTCCGTTCATATTAAATGCACCACTTCCAGAGCTACTTCCGATTATTCCATCAACTAATTTAACACAGTTCTCTCCAAGCACAAAGTAGTTTTTGAATTTACCAGATGAAAATTTATAGAATTCAGCATTGGTAGCATCAAATATTATTTTAGCATAATTGCCTTCTGAACTATCTTTTAAATTAGGCTTCCATCTGTATGAAGTACTCATTAATTCCTCTATATTTTCATTTACAATATCATATTGTTCATTATTCAATAGGACTTCGTAACTAAATATAGCGTTGTTATCATCTTCTATACAGTATAATACATAGTCTTTTTTATTAGCAATAAACAGTACTCCGTCTCCAATTGCTCCTAAAAATTTGGCAGATTCTTGATCATGGTTCCCGTAAGAATAAACTTTATCACCTATGGAAAAATCTACATGACCAATTGCTCCAAATCCTTTTTTAGAAACATGAATGAAAACCTCAACACATTTATCATATGATATTTGATTCTTGCTCTCTGAAGGACTTAATTTATTATTGATATACTCTAAAACGAATAGTGGTATAAATGCAGTAACAAAATTAGGAGGCGATACTTTAATCCTTCTTTTCATTTTGTCTTTTTTCTCTCTAGGAATAAGTCCATAAATGCCATCAGCTATATGAGTTATCCCAAGTAAAATCCCGTATATCCCTAATACTATATTGAATATCCTAGTAGTTACTACTTTTCCTAAAAACAGTGAAACACCGAATAATATGACTATTAATACAGCCAGAAATACTAAAAATCCAACTTTTACTTTTCCTTTTGCAATTAACATATATGAAATGAACTGTATTAGTCCATTGCCTACAATATATGCAGAAAACACTATAAATAAAAGTCTAACTGGAATTCTCGTATAAAATATGAGTATTAATCCACCTACTATATTTAGTACAAATCTAATTAAATATGCCTTATTACGACTTTTGAAATAGTTGATTATATTTGATAGTCCTGAAATCAATGATATATACCCAAGCACTACAAAAGCATCGCTCCAAAACATATCATTGACTATCAACAGTGTTGATACTACCAATAGCAATATTCCAACTATTATTAAGGATACTAAGAAAACATTCTTTTTGCTCATTTTATGTCACCATCTTCTTGATTTATAGACAAGACTATAAAAACTTAAGTTGTATTTGGTCGTCATCTCTCAAATTTGACATCGTAAGACCTAAAAGCCTAACCGATTTGCTAAGGCTGACTCCATCCAGTAAATGCACGGCATTTGAAAGGATGTCTTCATAATTTCTGTCATACTCCATGAGAGTTACACTGCGAGTTATAGTCTTAAAATCGTTATACTTAATCTTTATTGACACAGTCTTCCCTATTTTCCCTTTTATCTCCAGTTCTTCAACTAAGTCTCTAGCGAACTCACTGAGTTTTTCATTTAACTCACTTCGACTGGTGATGTCTTTTGAAAAAGTTCTCTCTATCCCTATGGACTTTCGCTCCCTATCCGTTTCTATTACGCTGTGGTCAATGCCTCTAATTCTATCATAAATTATATCTCCCCGTTTACCAAAAGTCATAACGAGAGATTCTCTACTGAGTTCCATTAAATCTGAAACTTTATGCATTCCCAATTGATGAAATCTTTCAGCAGTTTTTGATCCAATACCTGCTATTTTCTCTATCTTCAAATCTAGTAACAATTCTGGAATCATGTCTTCAGTTATTATCATCATACCTTTTGGCTTGTTCCAATCAGAAGCTAGTTTAGCCAAAAATTTATTATAGCTAATCCCTATTGACAGTGTCAGACCAGTGTTTCTATATACATTTTCTTGTATATGTCTAGCTATGTCTTCAGGTTTCCCTTTTAAATGAGAAATATCCATACATCCCTCATCTATTGACATCTTCTCTATATTAGGACTATATCTTTTAAGGATATTGAATACTTTATGACTGTATTCAGTATATTTATCATGTCTTGAACTTACAATTATAACATTGGGACACAGTGATTTTGCCATGAAAATAGGCATGGCAGAATGAAGCCCGTATTTTCTGGCTTCGTAGTTTGCAGTAGTAATTATTCCCCTATCACTTTTACCACCAACGACCATAGGCTTGCCTTTTAAACTTGGATTTTCTATTTCTTCAACAGATGCAAAAAAAGCGTCTAAATCAACATGAAGAAAATTAAGACCATCATCTCTCATAACTTTCACCTATACTAATTATACATAATTTAATTAAAATAAACAAACGTTCTATATTAATATATAATTTATATTGTCAAAAGAAGGAATAACAGAAAATTGAAGGAATTCATTACTTCAACCTTATTAAAATATCTTTTCCTTATAGTCTACATCGTTTATTTTTATTACCAATAACAAAATACACAATCTTCAAACTTTGAAATATATTATATAGAGAAAAGTATTAAGGTTTTAGCGTGTGAGGGTGAAAAGGGGGAGTCTGAGGGGGATAAGGGACCCTACGCAAGGTCCCTATACCCACTCAGTAAAAACATACATTGCTAATTACTTTAAAATAAATAATGACATTAATAAGGATAAAATGGATTTTGATTTTCCTTATATTACTCTTATATGTATAAAACATTAATCATCATTTTTTACAAAAGCATCACTTTAATTATAAAATACAAAAACAGCCTAAAATATAGGCTGTTTTCTATTTTAAATATTGTCTATCGTATCAAACACATACCCTTGTTCTCTAAGTGTGTCTATAAGTTCAGGAAGTAATTCCACATTAGTTTTAGAAACTGCATGAAGTAGCATTACAGAACCACCATGTGCTTGTCCAACTATTTTATTAAGCGCTTCATCTACATTTGGTTGAGCTTTAGTGTCCCAATCTTTGTATGCAAAACTCCAAAATACCGGTTTATATCCTAAATCTTTTATTACTGCCAATGTTCTCTCACTATAAACTCCTTCTGGCGGTCTCATATATTTGGAAATATTCCTTCCAGTCAAGTCTTTATATATCTTCTCCAAGTCTGTTATATCCTTTTTTAAGACATCTACCGATTCTCCTACGGCCTTTACTTCGTTTTTATGATTATCTGTATGGTTTCCAATTAAATGTCCTTCATCGCTCATTCTAGTGACTAAATCAGGTCTCTGTCTTGCAAACCCACCTGTTATGAAAAATGTTATCTTGAAATTCTTTTCTTTTGCAATATCAAGTATCTTAGAAGTGTTTTCTTCAAACTCATAACCTTCGTCCATAGTAATATATATTACTTTCTTGTCTGTATTAGCTTGCCAAATACCATCATATTTATTAATTACATTTGCAATATCCGAATCAATAGTGGCTTTTACTCCTTGATTTAAAGTTTTAGGAACTCTAAACCACCAACTTTTCTCTTCGTTGGAAAGTGAAGAATACTCATGAGGAGCATCACTTTTTACAGGTGCTTCTACTTTCTTAGGAGCAATAATTGGAGTGTCTACTTTCTTCTCATCACTCGATTTTGCCTCTTTCTTAGGAGTTTTTTCTTCTTCCACTTTCTTTTCAGAAGCACTTTCTTCTTTTGAGGTGTTCTCTTCTGCTTTTGGTTCTTCTTCTATTTTTACTTCTTCTGTTTTAACTTCTTCTGTTTTCGGCTCTTCTTCCACTGACTCTTTCTCAGTTTCTTCTATTTCCTCTTCTTGTGATTCTTCTGATACTTTATCTTCTATAAGTTCTTCTTTAGATTCCTCAATGTCTTCAATTACTTCTCCATTGATTGCTAATGTCTTACCGTCATCTTTGTTAAATGGATTTATATGTTTCCAATTGAAGGCAATAGCAATTAACAAAACTCCACACAGTATATAGAGAAGCATTAAATTGCCTTTCTTTTTTCTATTTCTCTTGCTAATCTTTTTTCTAGTCATAATGCCTCCCTGATATTAAATTCGTTCTCTTGTCCTATCAAGATACTCTTTTCCAGCATCGTCTAATAATATCATGCTGTCCTCATCTGTAAACATTACTTCACCATCTAAATCCATCATAAATAACAATATATTTTCTTTAGGATCAAACCCTTCAATTTTACTGATTTTAGTAGGATCTACTTCCCCTTTTAAGTTTTCAACGATTTCATATTCACCATCAATCAGCTTAGCAATTGCAATATAATCTGATTGTTCAATTCTTAAACTAAGCATTTCCAATGTATCTATTTCTTCTTCACCAGTCGTAGAAACTTCTTTTTCTTCTTCTGCACTCTTATCCACTGGTTCTTCAGTACTTTCTTCTTTAGGTTTCACTTCATCTATTTTTTCTAATTTTTCTTCTCCAACTACTGGCAACTCGACTATCTCAGCTTCTTTTTTCTTTGTACATGCAACAGTAAAAAAAGCCATCGAAACTACGAGAGTACCAATTACTAATCTCTTTTTCATAAAATCCCTCCTACGACTATTATTCTATCATTATTTACTTACGATTACTATTTACAAAATAGCCACATTTTCATAAAAACACCTTGAAATCTAGATATTAAAATCAGATTTCAAGGTGTTAAACTATTTTTCTATTGTTCAGAATTTACTTCTTCTTCAAATATATCTTCAGGATTTTCAATGTATTTTAATCTAATTCTAGAAATAAACATATCTCCATTTATTTCAAGTTCAAGTTTTCCATTCAGTAATTCCATAAGATTTCCGGCAATATAAAGTCCAAGTCCACTTCCCTCTGTACTACGAGAGTCATCTCCTCTAACAAATTGACCCATCAGTTCTTCCGATGAAATATTGAGCATCTTTTCAGAAATGTTCTTTAATTCAAATATCATCTCATCGCCTTTTACAAATGTTCTACCATATACTCTAGTATTTTCCATTGAATACTTGGAAATATTAGAAAACAGATTTTCAATTACCCTACTCAAATTATTTCCATCCGTTTCTAAAATGATATCATTTAATTCCGAATCATATATGAATTCAAGATTCTTTCTTTCGAACCTATCATTGAAAAGAGCATATGATTGTAAGACTAACTCATTAAATTCAAGATACTCAAGATCTATATCTATATTCCCAGTTGAAGTCTTAGAAGCATCAACTAAGTCAATTATCAAATCCTTCATTCTCTGTGCATTCTTATTAAGTGTTGTAGTATATTCTTCACGCTCTAATTCACTTAGATCTTTTCTGCTTAATAAATCTGAATAATTTACGATTGAAGTAAGTGGAGTCTTTAAATCATGGGATATATTAGTTATTAATTCAGTTTTTAATTTCTCAGATTTCAGCTGTTTTTCAACTGCATTTTCAATAATCGTATTCATGTCTTCGATTTGTCCATATGTTTCTAGAACTTGTTCGTCTATTCTAGAATTAACTACATTGATTTTCCTAACACTTTCTTGGTTAATCACTTTATTTATTCCATCGACTAATATATCTACTTCAACTTTTCTATGAAGTGCTTTCATTGCAAAGTACGCAAATGCAAAGAATATAAATGCAGAGGTATAGTCATATCCTCTTGAAGCTCCAACATTTACTGCAAGAATTATTCCAATAAATGCACATATGGAATACTCTATAAGCAATTTTTTTCTACTTGTCGATAAATCAATTATACTAGTTATTAAAAATGACTCTCTTATTATTCGCTTAAATACTTTAGATATAGCAGTAAATACGCACAATACCATAATACCTATTAGAATAAGTTGCGCTAATGCAGATAGCACTTCCAATGACGAATTATAAAAAGTGTTACTTAAAAATGTAATTAGCCAAAAACAAAATACAAATAGTATTGCTAATTCTTCAAAATATAGATCATAGTATATCTTACCAATAAATTTTTTAACTCTATTAGCAAATGGATTATTGAATATTTTAGCATCTCTCAATCGTCTTTTTTCCCTAATTATGACTACTCTGTCGTCTTTGCGTTTAGTCATATTAGTCCTCCAATCTATATCCCATTCCATATACTGATTTTAATATATCTGGTTTCTTAGGGTTAATTTCTATTTTTTCTCTGATATGACACACATGGACTGAAATTACTTTTTTTGCATTAATTGGTTCTTCTCCCCACACATTTTGGTATATTTGATTTGATGAAAGAACTTTATTCTTATTTTGCATCAAAAACAGTAGAAGATTGTATTCGTATCTAGTAAAAGTAACTGCTTCACCATCTACATATACTTCTTTTTTATCATCATCTATCTTAACTCTTGAAACTTCATAAATACAACTATCATCGTCAACTACATTTTCGTTTCCTCTAAGAGTATTGAAACGTCTCAAATTTGACTTAACTCTTGCCAATAGTTCTATGGCATTGAAAGGTTTGGTAATATAGTCATCTGCACCGATATTTAAGCCTAAAACTTTGTCTTCAAACTCACTCTTAGCACTTAATATTATAACTGGAAGATTGTTTTGTGTCCTTATTTTTAGAACTGTGTTTATACCATCTAGATTAGGCATCATCACATCAATTATCAGTAAATCCACGACTTCCGACTGTAGCACATCTAATGCCTGCAAGCCGTCATATGCTTTTAGCACTTCGTATCCTTCTGCTTTTAAGTATATTTCTATGGCATTAACTATATCTTTTTCATCATCACATACTAATATTCTATAGCTCATAATTTCCTCCTATCGCTTAATTTCAATACTTCATCATTTTCTAACTCACTATTCTTGTAATATATAAATCTGTTAATTATAATATTTTCACATATACAGTCTTCTCTATACTCTTTGTTATTATATTTTTTGAGTTCAACTCTTTCTATATCTCTGCTATTGGTGTATAGTTCAGTAATTAGAACATCATCTTTAATATATGCTTTTATTGAGTATGTATCTTCAAATTGATTATCAAACTTCAAATCCCATGTGTCGTCTATCGATGTAGTAAATCCATAAGGATAATTACTCCTGTAAGGATTTAATCTCAATACTGAACTCTTATGTTCAACTACTGCCATCTTAGAGTTTAGTAAGGTCATGAATAATTGGGTTATCAATTGAGACAATCCTTGACCATAATCTATAACTTCTCTGTGATTATCTATTTCTAAGCCTTCCCTGTATATTTTGTGTTTACATTTCGAATAGATGTCTGAGGTAAAGGAGAAAATAGAATGCGGATAAATTGTATATCCATTAAGAGCTTTTACTGCTTCTTCGATATTCTTTTTATTGTTATATTGATATACGATACTGTTGCTCGTATTTCTGTTTATTAGATTTGACTCTTCTCTAGATAACAATATATCACATTTTTCAGCTTTTTCCGATACTATAAATTCATTTTTGCTCTTTTCTTTAAAAGGATACATTATAGAATCTAATATAGCATAAAAACTTGATTTTCTTAAAATACTTTCACTCATTACTCTCACCTCTCTTATATAATACGATTTAATATTTAAAAACTTACAATGCAAAATCAAAAACATTTCTAATTTTTCATAAAATGCTCATATTCCCACAGTTTACATATTATTTTCCTTGTGTTATAATTCCACTAGAGATAAAAATATGAAAAGCGCCTGATCCCATTGGGATGACGAGGAATGGAGTTATCGAATTTCGGCGGATGCTCCAAAGGTCACCACAGCCTCAGAGTTTTACAAAATCTCAAGTAATTGAGGAACAAATAAAACTAAGTGGTATCTCTAATAAAAAAATATTGGAGGAAACATTATGAAAAACAAATTTGAGCACTTAATGCTTAAAGAAATTTTTGAGCAGACAGAGGTAATGGAGAACACCATTGAAGATAAAATCAATGGCAATAATGAAATCAACTTTAAAAATGGCGGTTTCACTTCTGAGGAAGTAAAAAACTTTAATAGGATTTATATTGCAGCTTGTGGAACTGCTTTTCATGCAGGACTAAGTGGCAAAATAGCACTTGAAAGATTTACCGGAATTCCTGTTAAAGTTAATGTTGCATCGGAATTTAGATACGAACAACCAGTTATAGATGGAAAAACACTTGCAATATTCATCAGTCAATCTGGCGAAACAGCAGATACACTTTCATCACTTGCACTTGCAAAGTCAAAGGGAGCAACTATTTTAGTAATTACTAATGTTGAAAACTCAACGATGGCTAAACAAGCTGATAAGGTTATTTACACAATGGCAGGTCCAGAACTATCAATTGCCTCAACAAAGGCTTATACTAACCAAGTACTGATGCTATATTTACTGGCACTTGATATGGGCAATAAAAATGATTATATCGACAATAAATCCTATTTGAAAATATTGGAAGAGATAAAATTGATTTCTGCTAAAATTACTGAAATATTAGATGATTCAGAATTGATTAAGCCAATGGCAAAATTAACAACTTCTAGACCATCTGTATACTTCTTAGGAAGATATTTAGACTATGTAACTGCAAAAGAAGCATCACTGAAACTAAAAGAAACTTCTTATATCCATGCAGAATCTTTCCCAGCAGGAGAATTTAAACATGGTCCTATTGCATTGATTGAAGACGGAACTCCCGTAGTCTTGATAGCTACTCAAGATGAGCTCGTTCCAAATATGATAACTTCATTAAAAGATGTTAAGGCAAATGGAGCGAAGACAATAACAGTGATTAAAGGAACAAATGAAGAAATTAGCAACATATCAGACTATGTAATCAGTCTTCCGTATACTATGGATTTACTAACACCACTTATATCAATAATTCCACTTCAATTATTAGCATATTATACTGCACTGGAATTAGGAAATGATGTGGATAAACCAAGAAATCTTACAAAAGCAGTAGTTATTGAATAGATAAATAACAAAATGCACTTCGAATTTGAAGTGCATTTTTTGTCCTCTTTTTATGTGAATTACATTTTATGATTATATTTACTTGAGAGAGATTAAGGGAACTTGCGTAGGTTCCCTTCTTTCTCTCTCAAACTCTCTCTTGTAACCCTTCCACGCTAAATACTAAAAATCAAAACATTAAAACCATAATATCTTTTGATTGCTTAAGATTTTTGGGTTTAGGATTTTGATTTTAATGTTCAACGTTTGTAGGTTGTAACGAAAGATGTTTGATTGAATATTCATATTTTAGTTAAATCTCTATTTCATATCTTATTCACTTGAGAGAGATTAAGGGAACTTGCGTAGGTCCCTTCTTTCTCTCTCAAACTCTCTCTTATAACTCTTCCACGCTAAAGACTAAACATTAAAACATTAAAAACTTTTATTAACTAAAACGGCACTTCAAATTTGAAGTGCTGTTTCTAAATTTCTTTCATAATCACTCTCTATTAGTATATATCGTAATCCATTTATTTTACACATTTCTAGATTATAGTTATTCTCTTCTATCATAGAATTTACATCTAGCGCATCATCAAGTCGTTTCTCTACAACATTTCCATAACTAGTAATTACATCAATATTATTCTTTATATACTCTTCGCTCATTACAATGCATATATACTTGATTTCAGATAAATATTCCTTCTCAAAATCAACTCTCCAGTCAAATGGTATATAGCATCCTTCAATTATTAAATTTTGCCTATTTTCAATATTCGTCTTAATTATTTCCCTTACTATAGGCCATAGATACTCAGTTAAACTGTCGTCATCTTCAACTGAAATATCTGTATTGCCACTTCTGATAAGTCCCATTTTCAAGTGGTCAATGGAAAGATATGGGAATTTATATTTCTCTAATAGTCTCTGTGCCAAATTCGTCTTTCCAGTATGAGTTGTCCCTGAAATAAGTATTATCATATTCTCACCTTCAATCATTTAATTTTCCGGGCTATTTATATAAGCCATAAAGCTGATAATAGCATTTTCTCCATGTCTTGAAGTAATGACTAGTAAATATGGAACATCTGCTATTATCTCAAGCTTTTTCCTCTCTCCTACTTCCATTGCAGCACTTTCAACCATGATTTCTGTAATAACTTCGGCAACTACTTCTTCCTCATCAATTCTCAAATTAGCTACCTGAGTAATCCTGTCTATCCAAAGTAATCCATCATCGTCTTTTGTCATATTTCTATTTAGACTAAATGCTGTGTCCATGACTCCACTATTGATTTGTCTCTCGTACTCACTTAAATCAAGGGTAGACTTAGTATCCAATTTCGGCATTACAATTTTCACTTCATCATATATGATGCTCTTTTCATCATAGTTCTAAATATATTTGTCTAAATTGGCTATTATTTCTTTAAGAAACTTAACTTTGTCATTGTCACCATACTTTGGAACTATAATATACATATCGCTTATAGGTTCTTCCAATGCTTTTCCACTTTCATCTTCTCCTGCTATGGCTTTCTTAGTCATTTTCAAATACTCGTCTTCATAGCCATTTGTATCATAAAATGTAGTGTTCATTAATTCAGTATCTATCGTTTCACCATCAATCTTTGTAAAAGCTCCTTCTTCTGTCAATTCAGAATTGAATGCTTCACTCCATTTCCCTTGAAATTTAGTAACATTTATTATGGTGGACATAGTTTCAGCTTCATACTTAGGCTCTAAAAGTATTCTACCAAACATATCATTTTGCATCTTCTTTGAATATTCTTCCGCTTCCGTTGGGAAATTCAGTTTTACGAAAACCGGATCGTCAGACTCTCCACTTATAAGCTCACTATTTGCCATAAATACATCTTGAGATTTTAGATTATTGATTCTAAACTCTTCAGGTCTAATCTCATCAATCGATTTTAACTTTTCTATACCGTCAAAGCCATCTGTAAATTTAACTAATGTAGAAAATGCACATTCATAGGAATAGGGAGAATAGATTAGATTGTCTCCAATAAGCACGGTTCCCTCTTTACCGCTTAAAATCGAGCTGTCTTCTATATCTGTTAAACTTTTAAAACTATCATATGCAAATTTATTATTTATCTCTGTAAGTTTAGCGTATTCTTCTGCTGTCTTATCTTTCTTATTATCAGCTTCAGACACAAGTTCCAATTTCTCTTCTATTGTCTTATTCTCTTTATTATCCGATTCAGCATTGCCACAAGATGTTAAAAGCAAACAAGTAGCCATTAACAATATTATCAATTTTTTCATTAGATTTCCCCCTTTTCTTACTTTCATTATAACACCGGATATAGAAAAATGATGTAGTCAAAACGACTACATCATTTACAAAATTATTACATTATTCTGCTTCTCTCATCCTATCTACTATACTATCTTTCATAAATGCTTTAAGTGCAATTATTGGAACTGCTACTGCGAAAACTACTAAAAATGGCCAAGATACTATTATAGGTGTTATAACGAATTTATAACTCATAAACCACATTGAACCAAGCATTGGTTTTAGAATAAATATCGATGTCAGAACTCCTAAAATAAGTGATAGTACCATAGTTCCTAGTGCATAATACAGTCCCTCTATGCAAAGCATATTTCTGATTTGTATATTGGTCATTCCTATACTTTGTAGCATTGCAAATTCTCTTCTCCTAGTGATTATACTAGTCAGCATTGCATTTATAAAGTTCAATATACCTATGAAGCCAACTATAAAGCTAAGTATTCCTCCTATGGACAAAAACATTGTTCTAGTTCCTTCAAATTCACCTAAGTGAGTGTTTTTGGATTCATAGTGCATAGTTGGATAAATCTTTTCTGTAGCATTGTTTATGAAGTCTTCCATCTCATCTTCGTAGCCATCTTTAACATTATATGCATACGTCATAATTGCCTTATTATATGTCAGTGGCAAATATACTTCGCTAGGTAAATAAAAAGTATATTCACTACCAAAACGATCACTGGCAGTATAGAATTTTTCTTTCACCGTTGCTATAACTTCATATTCATTTGTAGTATATTCTGTATCTTCTTTAAACTCATCAATGTATTTTTCATTGTGAAGCACTACTTTATCTCCCACTCCAAAATGTGCATACTGCATTTGTGGAATCTTATTATCATCAGTGCTTATCGCATAAATAATATACTTCCCAGACTTTAGTTTATCGATATTTACCTCACCTTCTAGTACCTCAAATCGTCCTAATGGTAAATCATCCAGCCCATAAACACTAGCCCATGGATTGTTGTCTGCTCCAATATTATAACCTGAATCAGCATTTGCATCTTCAACAGTGAAACTTTCAACAGTACCAGGATTATACAACTTTCCACCTTCTAAAAAACCTTCTTGAGATTCAATGTCTTTTATCAATCCTTCATCAGCTACACTATCTTCGCCTCTATAAAAATATGAATTAAAATATTCTGCATGTCCTATTAAAAAGTCTGTATCAGAAAATGTAGACAGAAATTTATCCATATCCATCCCACGAGATAATGTAAATACTGAGTTAAGTAATACTAAGCTAAGGGATAGAGATATTAAAACTAAAATTGTTCTCTTCTTATTTCTTCCTAGATTGGCAATAGCCATTTTCCCAGTTTTTCCACCATTTGTAGATTTTTTATACTTTCTGTTTATTGACTCTACTTCTGAATACTTAACAGCCTCTATTGGTGAAACTGATGCTGCAATTTTACCTGGCTTTCTTGTAGAAATCCAAACTGTTAAAAGCGAAAATATTCCTGCTCCTATAAATATTAGTGGATTCATTTTTACTACAGTTTCAAAACCTGCAGCACTCGTTTCAGATAATATCTTCGGTACAAATTCCAAACCAATAAGATACCCAATAATCATGCCTATGGGAATTCCTATTACTGAAAGAAATAATGCTTGTTGACTTATTATTCTCTTAATCTGCTTTCCTGTCGTCCCTATAGTCTTTAACAATCCATAAAATCGTATATCTCTTAGTACGGATATTTGGAATATATTGTATATTATTAAGTATCCTGAAAAAGCGATAATTAACAGAGCAACAACTAATATTAATGTTGTTGTGATATCCATTTCAGATGCTCCAGAAGATAAGTATGACCAATTTATATTGCTTTGAATAAAATTATAGCCATCTTCATCAGTATTCTGAAATCCACTATCTCCAATTACTTTATTAAGTTTCCCCTGAATATCCATTGAATTGTCGAACATCAAATTTGCATTAATCGCTCCAGTCATTGAACGGTCTACATCATATGAGTAATAGAGTTCGTCACTGTGGGCATCCACATATGCTCTAGAAGTAATTAATATACCAACGTCCATTCCTCCTGGATCAGTTTCCCACCAACCTGAAAGGATAAAATCTCTAATTACTTCTTCTCCTTTAACTGTAAGTTCTAAAGCAATCGGAGCTCCTATCTCATGGGGAACACCTAGTAAGTCTAATGTTTTTGTATCAGTCATTATTTCATTTTCAGCAATTGGGATATTTCCAACTGCTGGCTCTTGAAAACCCCATTTTATATTGTTTTCATCGTGATACCAAAACTCACCATGTCTTTTATAAAATGCCTCATTATTTACTCTTTCTGCAAGGATTTTACTTTCGCCAATTTCGTAATTCCCAATATGTTCTTTGATGATTTCATAAGTTTCATCATCAATATACTTTATAACTCCATGAGCACTAGTTCCAGCTTGTCTCATAGTTGATTGTTGCAAGCCATCAACTACCCCTATTCCAAGAGTAAAAAGACTGGTGAAAAGTACTGTCGTAAGAGCAATGGCTATAATTGCCATTATATTTCTCATCTTAGCTGCTTTCAGTGATTTAAATGATAAATTTCTTATGGTCTTCTTATTATTGACTTTCATCATTTTATTCACCTCCAGAAACTATTTTTCCATCTTCAATTCTAACGATTATCTGAGCCATTTGAGAAAGTTCTTCATTATGAGTTATCATAACTATTGTTTGTCCAAACTTTTCCCCACTTATTTTCATAAGTCCCAACACGTCTAAACTGGTTTTACTATCTAAGTTCCCGGTTGGTTCATCTGCAAGAATTATTGCCGGTTTTGTTGCAAGTGCTCTTGCTATAGCAACTCTTTGTTGCTGTCCACCTGAAAGTTGCGACGGGTAGTTGTATTTCTTATCACTAATTCCAAGTGTTTCAATGACCTCATTTACATATTCTTCGTCTATTTTATTTCCATCTAACTCTATTGGAAGCACTATATTTTCATAGGCATTAAGCACAGGAACTAAATTGTAATTTTGGAATACAAAACCAATCTTTCGTCTTCTGAATATAGTCAATTCATCGTCTTTTAGTTTAAATATCTCTTCCCCAGAAATTATAACATCTCCGCTAGTTGCTCTATCTAGCCCACCAAGCATATGGAGTAGTGTAGATTTTCCACTTCCCGAAGTTCCTACTATTGCAACAAATTCTCCCTGTTTTACATTTAGGTTTACTCCATCTAAAGCTTTGACAGTCGTATCCCCACTCCCATAATATTTTTTAAGTTCTTTCGTCTGTAATATATTCATTTATTTACCTCCTAAAAAAAGTTTGTATGTATAAGTTATCTCTTATTACATACAAACTATATCAAAGACTTCTTTCCTACATCTTTCTCAATTCTTACAATTTTGAAAGAACTCTATTTCAAAAGAAAAACTGAAAATACAGTTTCTCCACTTTCACTAGAACCAACTTTTATATATCCTCCCTGACTCTCAACTATTTCTCTGGAAAGATATAGTCCTATTCCTACTCCTTCAATATCTCTATTATATCTTCCACGCCAAAATCTTTGGAATATTTTAGAGTATTCACTTTTCTCTATTTTTACTCCATCGTTTTTAATATTTATTCTGACAAATGTCTCATAAGGCAAATACTCTATTCTTATTTTGCTGTTTTCATCCCCATATTTTATTCCATTATCTATAATATTTCCAACGGCTTCACTGGTCCATTTCATATCAAATACAGCATTTACATCGTCACTACTTAATATTTCTATGTCCATATTATAATTTTTAGCTTTTAAACTGTATTCTGATACAGTATTTTCAAGCAATTCCTTAATACTATTTCTAACAGGTTTTACTTCAATAATTCCCATTTCCAGTCTTGAAGTCATAATCAGCGATTGAATTAAGAAATTCAATTTTTCAGACTGTAGTTTTATCTGATTAACATATTCAAAACTTTCTTCTGAAATTCCGGTTTCTCCAAGAAGTTCTGTATACATCATAATATTAGCAATTGGAGTTTTAGTCTGATGAGAAATATCTCCTACCAGTGATTTTATCCTATCACTATCTTTTTGTAATTTAGCTTTTTCAAGTTCGTTGGCATTGGCAATCCTCCAAACTTTAGTTTCTATTTGAGAAAGAGTAGTTTCATCATAATTGCTTTCACTGAAACTTCCTGAAATAGACTGATCTAATATTTCATTTATCGTATCTAGTTGTTTACGAAGTTTTCCTTCACGATAAAATCCATACAAAATGCTAAATATAGCTATTATTATTGTTATTATGGAAATTGCATTCATCTCTTCACCGCCCATGAGTAGCCTATGCCGAACACAGTCGTTATGTAAATTGGTTTAGATGGATTGTCTTCAATCTTACTTCTAAGCCTTCTCACAGTGACTGACAGAGCATTTTCATCAACATAGTCCGTGCCGTCTATCCAAATACTTTCAGAAAGTCTTTCTCTCGTGACAGTTCTTCCTATATTATTAACCAATATGTATAATAATTTCTGCTCAGTTTTGCTAAGTTCGATATATTCACCTTTTTTCGTAAAAATCATCTTCTCAAAATCAAAGGTGAAATCGTCAATAGTATATACACTTTTCTCTGAATTAGCTTTTCTTCTAAGTATTGCATTCACCCTTGCCCTAAGCACTGCCAAACTAAAAGGTTTGCTTATGTAGTCATCTCCACCGGCTTCTAGTCCTGAAACCATATCGATTTCAGTATCATTTGCAGTTAAAAAAATTATTGGTGTGTCTGAAGTCAGTCTAATATCTTTACATAGCTCAATTCCACTTCCATCGGGTAAATTTATATCGAGTATTAGTAAATCAAAAGACTTCTCTTGTAAAATCTCTTTGGCAGACGAAATGTCATAACATTGATGAAATTCTCTATCAACATCTTTCAAAGTTAGTGCAATTCCATTGCTTAAGGATATATCGTCTTCTATTATTAAAATATTAATCACTTTAATCTCTCCATTTCATTATATGTATATTATATGTTAAATTTTGGTGAAATCGTATATATTTTATAGAATTATAATACATATATCAAAAAAAGTGATATACTTATTGTATATATTAATATAAGGAGTGACGAATATGTCATCTGACACAGTACCTCAGATACTTTTAATTTTATTGTTTTTGTTTTTATCAGGTCTTTTTACATTGATAAAGTTCTCTTTTGGGTCAATGAATGATATAAGGCTTGAAAATTTATGTGAGGAAAATGTTAAAAATATTGATTTAATCAAAAGATTAATGGAAAAACAGGATAGATTAAATTCTTCTTTACTTATTGCAGACTATTTATCTAATAGTGCTGCTGCAGGAATTTCCATAATAATCGGATACAATTATGGTGGAACTATTGGAATGGTAGTAGCTATACTCATTACTACTATACTTATTCTAATTTTTGGTGAAATTACACCTTATGCTCTAAGTATCCAATACTCTGAAAAAGTTATTACTAAACTGACTAAATTCTCAAATTTAATAATGGTTTTATTTACTCCTTTCCATAAATTAGTTCAACTTCTATCTTCTATTTTTGTAGTTGCCCTTGGAGGAAAGAAAAACTATAACGAACCTACTATTACAGAGGATGAATTAATCTCTGCTGTTAACTTAAGTCGTGAAGCAGGTTTGCTTGATGTTAATGAATTCGGGATTATTGAAAATATCTTCAATTTTAAAGGTTCTTATGTGAGAGAAATAATGACTCCTCGTATGGACATAGTAGCAGTTGAAATCAATGATCCAATTGATGATATTGCAAATGTATTTCCAGAGGAAGGCTATTCAAGGATTCCAGTTTACGAAGACGATTTGGATAATGTTTTGGGTATCCTTCACGCTAAGGATTTAATAGCTTTAATGACTACGACAAATAAGGATGATATTGATCTTAGAACTATTCTAAGACAACCATTTTTTACTTTCGAATACCAAAAAACACAAACTCTTTTTGCCGAGATGAGATTAAATAGAATATCTACTGCAATAGTTTTAGACGAATACGGTGGAACTGAGGGTTTAATTACTTTAGAAGATTTAATTGAAGAAATAGTCGGTGAAATAGAAGACGAATATGACGAAGAGGAAATTGACGATATAGTAGAAATTGAAAACGGCGAGTTCTCCGTAAATGGAATGGCTCGTATCAGTGATGTTAATGACGTTTTAGACTCTGATTTAGAATCTGATGAATTTGATACTATTGGTGGATTTGTTATCGGTCTTTTTGATAGATTCCCTAATCGTGGAGAATACATTATCTCTGATGGATATAAATTCACTATTACTGAAGCAGAAGATAAAAGAGTTGTAAGGATAAAAATTAAAGCTGTAGACGAAGATGAAATTGAATAATGTGTATTATTAATTTAGGTGTGCTATTATGTGCACCTTTTTTGCATTCTCACACATTCATTACTACATTATATAGACTGTTTTATACAGGTATTTAGGGGTATATTCAAAATAAGAGATATACAGAAAGGAGTTTTCCACATGAATAGAAAAGTAATCAAAGTAGTAAAAGGTCAAAGGGCAATCGATGGTGAAGGTGTTCATTTAGTTAGAGTTTTAGGTCCAGATACTATTGACGATTTTGACCCATTTTTAATGTTAGACTCTTTCGATTCCACTAATCCTTCTGATTATACTAAAGGATTTCCTATGCATCCACATAGGGGAATAGAAACTGTAACTTACTTAGTTAAAGGAGAAATTGACCATAGAGATAGCTTAGGTAATAGAGGCAAAATCACTGATGGTGAATCTCAATGGATGACTGCTGGAAGTGGTATTTTACATGAAGAAATGCCTCGTCCTTCTGAAAGAATGTTAGGATATCAACTATGGATTAATCTTCCTAAAGTAGATAAAATGACTGAACCAAATTATTTTGATATAAATGATAGTGTATATGCTATCCACTCTGAAGATGACTTCACTGTTAAAGTACTTTCTGGAAAATATGACGATACTGTAGGTGCAGAAGTTAAATACATTCAAGCTACTATATATGATATTAACTTAAATCCTAATGTGGAACTAGAAATTCCGACCAAATCTGGAGAAAATGTATTCGTATTCTTATTAGAAGGTGATGGAATCATTGACGGTATAAAATATGATGAAAAATCTGCTATTCTATTTGGAAATGGCGATAGCATAAAAATTAGTTCAACAGAAAATAAAAAACTAAACTTTGGTTTCTTCTCTGCACCTAGGCTAAATGAACGTGTTGCTTGGGGTGGCCCAATAGTTATGAATACAAGAGATGAACTAAATCAAGCTTTCCGTGATTTAGAAAATGGTACCTTTATAAAATAACCGAGTAATATACTATTCACTCGTCCATTCAAAAAGAGCACTTCTCATAGGGAGAGTGCTCTTTTCCTTTTATTATACTATTAACATTGCTGCAATTAGTATAAATAAATTTACTATTGAAATTACCATAACTGGTTTCTTTACAAATTTTACCCATGTAACATATTCAACTCTAGCCATTCCAAGTCCACCCATAAGCGCACCTGAAGTTGGTGTGAATAGATTTATTAGTCCTGATCCTGCACAGAATATCATTATCATTATCTCTGGACTTAATCCAATTTTATGAGCAAGTCCTCCCATTACTGGGATTGATACTGTTGCTAAACCAGATGTTGATGGAATAAGGAAAGAAAGTAATATGTACAGAATATAAGATCCTATTACAAAAAGTACTGTATTTGTTCCCATCAATGCTTTTGATGCCCTATCAAGTATTAGTGCATCAATATGAGTGTTTTGCATAAGTACAGATACAGAACGAGAAACTATTATTATTAGTACTACTGACAATATATCAGATGTCCCAGCAACAAAGCTGTCTACTATTTCTTTTTCGCTCATTCCAGCAATTATACCAATTATAACTGCAAGTATGAAAAACCACATTGCAAGTTCTGCAAAATACCAATTTCCAAAACTTTCTCCAAATAACATCTCAGGTAATCCACCGTCAAAGATGTGTATTCCAAGTTCATTCCATGGTACTAAAGATAAAATCATTATTATGAAAGCAAATGCAAATATAAAAAGTACTGCTTTATGCTTCCCTGTAAATTCCATATTTATACTTTCATGAGACGCGAATTCTTTTTCCATATTTTCTTGTTCTTGTAATGATAAAAGTGTTGAACCTTTATCTGCTTGAACTGTTTTAGCGTATTTCGTTACAAAGTAAATTTAAATAGCTAATGTTGTGAACCAAAGTATAACTCCCATTGGAAGTATTATTGCTTGATTTGAATCAATACCAGTTGCTTTTAACGAGTCAACTGCAATGCTAACTGCAAATGGATTTACGGTTGAACCTAAAACCCCTGACCCAGCACCTAAACATATTGTTCCAACTGCCACTACTGAATCAAATCCTGCTGCAACCATTGCCGCAGTTACTATTCCATAAAATGCTACAGCTTCTTCAAGCATTCCAAATGTGGTACCACCTATTGAAAAGAGAATCATAAGGGTTACTATTAAACCCATTTCTTTTCCCTTGCTGTTTTTTACCAGTTTTTGTATGCCAGCATCAAGTGTTCCAGTAGCCGCTACCAGCCCTAGAAAGCCACCTAAGACCAATACGAATATAGATATGTCTATTGCATCCACAAATCCTTGATAAGGCGCCATAATCAATGTAGGAGCTTTTCCTCCAACTACTTCTGATACTGGATGGTCATATTCTTTCGGTGTTACTGGATCGAATGTCATACCGTCCAAAAACTGAGATATAATAAATATTATTATTAATATTATGAACAAAATACTAAAAGAAGTCAGGGAACTTCTTTTTTTCTTTTCTTTTGCCACTTCTTCACACTCCTTATTTTCTTATAAGGGTTCCTGTACCTCCATTTAAAGCTTCTCCTGCTTTTTCTAGAGAAGTGATTACGGCTTTGACGCCTACTTTTCCATTTCTCACAAATTCTAAACAAGCTTCCACTTTAGGTAACATGCTTCCCTTAGCAAATTGATTTTCATCAATATACTGTTCAGCTTCTTCAATTGTCATTTCGTCTAACGCTTTTTGATCTGGAGTGTTGAAATTGATATATACTTTTTCAACAGCAGTCAATATAACCAATAAATCTGCTTCTGAATCAATAGCAAGTTTTGCACTAGATCTATCCTTGTCAATTACAGCTGGAACACCTTTAAGTCCATTTTCTGTCTTTACAACGGGGATTCCGCCTCCACCTACTGTTATTACTAAATTATCGTTGGCTGCCAATTGTTTTACTGCATTTATTTCTACTATTTCCTTTGGAACAGGTGACGCCACTACCCTTCTATATCCTCTACCTGAATCTTCAACAAAAGTATATCCACTTTCATTTTGAATTCTATCTGCTTCTTCTTTTGAATAAAACGATCCTATAGGTTTCGTTGGATTTTTAAATGCACTATCATTCTCATCAACTACTACTTGAGTTACAAGAGTCACACAGTTTTTATCTAATCCTTGTCTTCTCAATTCGCATCCTATGGACTGTTGCAAATGGTAGCCAATATATCCTTGACTCATTGCTCCACATTCTGGAAAAGGCATCGCTGGAGTATTCACTTCACCTTGTGAAGCATATTCCATTGCAAGGTTTATCATTCCAACTTGAGGTCCATTTCCATGACCTATTAGAATTTCATAGCCGTCTTTAGCCAGATCTACTATTGCTTTCGCAGTATTCTTAACTAACTCTAGTTGTTCTTCTGGGCTATTTCCTAGTGCGTTACCGCCTAATGCTATTACTATTCTCTTGTTCATATGATTTCACCTTCACATTGATAAATCCCTTTACTCAATGTACCTTTCTTAGTATTTTTCTTCGTATTATTTTTCTTAAGTAATTCTCTTCCTTTTTCCCAGGCATTATCAGATTCATATTCCGAAACCAATATGTCGGTGAATGTCTTTCTTGCAAACTCTGCTTTCAACTACACATCCTCCTTTGAAAATACCTCTATTAAATTAAATATTGAAGATAGCTACATAATACCACTACGAAGTGATACTTATACCTATTCATTAACTCTAGTCAATTGTTCTTATAGTAAATAAAGTAAATGGATTTTGGTATTTCAATAATTATACTATATTTTGACATTTCTATACACTAAATTATTGCTAAATATTAAAGTTTTATAGAATGAATTAAAATAATCGACTATAAATATGATTTTGCAACATATTCCATAGGTAATTTTAACACAAATTATTCAGCTGTGCCATATTTCTTTTGAAATTATATAGTTGCCCACAAAAAAAGAAGCTATAAATAGCTTCTATCTATTAATATGATTAACATACAGTATTTTATTGTGTTCTCCCAATGTAACTGCTGAAAGACTGGCATTTGTAATATCAAATTTTCCATAGATGGATATATCTTCCAATACATATGCGAGCATAAGTCTAATGAATCCACCATGTGTCACTAATAATACAGTTGAGTCCCTATAGTTTTCCTTTAGATACTCGATTACGCCTTCTACTCTTTCAAGTGCATCGGAGTATGATTCACCATTTGGAAGTCTCACATTGAAAATATCTTCCATCCAATTATTCATTATTTCAGGAAATGCATCTTGTGATTCTTCAAAAGTAAGTCCTTTAATAAGTCCAGAGTTTACTTCATGAATATCATTATATATCTTATGTGGTGCATCCAAGTATTTAGAAACTTCTTCATACGTTTGAAGCGTTCTAATATAAGGACTTACCAATACTTCATCTATATTCATTTCGCTTAAGTACTTAGAATTATCTCTCACTTGTTTTCTACCAAGTTCAGTTAAATCACAATCATCTCTTGGGAATACCTTTAATACATTATCTACTGATTCCCCATGTCTCATCATTATAATATCCAATTTATTATCCCCCAAAAACACAATAGATTAAATACTTCTGACAACTCAACTGTCGCTCCATATATATCTCCACTTACTCCACCTATTTTCTTATAGGATAGATGTGCAAGGTATTCTACAAATAATAAATTCACTACTAATGGCAAAATATACAATGAATTATACAGTATAGTAATAACACTATACACTATAAACCCGAGAATTACAAAATTTGTGGAATGTCCACTCTTTATCATTTCCCCCATTCCGCCACTTACAACATTTTCTTTTCTAAGTATCATAGAAGTGACAGCCATCCTTGAAAACATACCACTTAATGCGATTATAGCAAGTGTGTCTACAGTTATTGATTTGTACAATACGTATTTAGCCAAAACCAATAATACTATGGACAATACCCCGAAGCTACCAACTCTTGAATCGTGCATAATTTCTATAATCTGTTCTCGGTCTTTGTTGGAAAAAAAACCATCACACATATCACTTAATCCATCAATGTGCAGCCCACCTGTCAATACAATGTTTATTATCACACCAACTAAAGCCGCAATCTCAATGCTAAATCGCCCTAAAATGCTAACGGTAATTCCTACAATTCCACCGAGTACTAATCCCACCAGCGGAAAAAATAGTACTGCACTCTTTAGGTTTTCTTTATTGAAATCTACAGCTATCGGTATCGGTATTCTACTTAAAAATTGAAATGCTACTATCAATCCATTTATCATTTTAATTTGACTTCCAATCCACAGACTACTAAATATGCACTGTCGCTAAGTGCTGCAACTCTTTGATTAACTCTTCCGACAACATCTCGATAAACTCTAGATATATGATCTAAAGGAACTATTGAAGATCCGACTTCATTAGTCACTATTATCAATTGTTTGCCTTCAGATTTTATCCTATCTAATAACTTTTTTATCTCACTTACAGTTACATCTTCTATCTGCTTTTGTATTTCATCTGGAATTCTTTCGTAGTCCTTTGAATAATCATACATAATATTAGAAGTCATAACAGTAAGACATTCTAAAAGGTAGTACTCCTCAGAACCTACAGCGCTATCTAAGTCTGTGTATCCTTCAAAAGTTCTCCAAATACTAGGTCTATTGTCCTTATGATGCTTTACTCTCTCTTCCATTTCTTTATCTGCAACAATACTAGTCGCAATATATACTACATCATCTCTATTTTCAAGAAGTGACTCGGCAAAATTGCTTTTACCACTTCTTGCTCCACCGGTTACTAATGTTATCATATCTTCACTCTATTCATTATCTCTTATATTGAAAAGTACGCCTTCTAGTACTTTTGATTGTTCATAAGTACCCATATGATTCATAGCAAATAGTGCTGAATCAATAAGTTTAAATGCTAGTGGACAGCCTGAGCCTTCACCTAATCTCATTTCCATGGAAACATATGAATCCACTCCCATCGCTTCTAGTCCAAATGCTGCTCCTTTTTCTCTGGTTACATGAGAGCCAAACATATATCCATTTGCATGTTCACAAAGTTTGTAAGCAGTAACTGCTGCTGCTGCTGATATTATTCCGTCTATTACTACTGGTTTCTTATTCTTAGCTGCGGATAAGAATACTCCTGTCAATCCACCTATATCATATCCACCAATTTTTGCTAAAACGTCTACTGGATCATCTAAATTTGGTTTTCTTAGCTCAATACCATTTTTAACTGCATTTAGTTTCTTTTCAAATTGTTCTGGTGATACTCCTGAACCTTGACCAACTGTTTCCTCAGCACTTAGTCCCAATAGTGCTGCAAGTACTGCTGCACTAGTTGTGGTATTACCCATTCCAAGTTCACCAGTTCCAAGTATGTCATATCCATCAGCAAATAAACGGTCAGCAATCTCTATTCCAGTTTCAATAGATTGTACTGCATCTTCATAGCTCATTGCATCTTCTATAAGAAAATTCTTCGTACAAGGAGAAATCCTTCTACTAATAACTCTTTCATCTTTTAAATCTACTTTCATTCCCATATCTACAATAATTACTTCTGCATTGGCATCTATAGCCAATTGGGATACTCCCGTGTATTTATCAGCCATTGCTTTCGTCAATATCCAAGTCAGTTCTTGTGGAGAAGAAGTAACATCTGCATCTACAATACCATTGTCTGATGCCATTACTACTATTCCTCTCTTAGGTATAGACGTAATTCTATGTCCATGTATTCCAGCAAGTTTAATTCCTATTTCTTCTAGCTTTCCTAAACTACCTATTGGATGCACTAGTGAATCCCAAAATTCTCTAGCTTCAACTGTTGCTTCTTGATTAATTGGCTCTATACTCTCTATCGTTTCCTTTAAAAGTTTCATCGATTTCCCCCATTGTTCTGTCTTTAATCTTCTTCTGAAAGTCTTTCTATGGCTTTATTAGCAATATACTCTCCTAGTTTTTCATTGATGTACTCATAACCATTTGGTTTATGTGGAATCATACAATTACTACAATCTTTCACTCCACCTTTTATTTCAAAGTTACCGCCACATTTCTCTTCCAACATATATAGTGGACAATAGCAAAATAAACAGTTAAAATTTTCTAAGTCTTCTGTCTTATGACAAGGTAAAAATGAACAAGCCTCGTTAGTGTAAAATCTATAAGATTTTTCCATTTAGAATCCCCTCTTTCTGAATTTTGATTAGTTCTTCCATTGAATCAATTCCATCTTCATCACGTCTAGCAATTACTATAGGAATTACATTATTTTCTTTACAAGCTTCTATTTTTTCTGTAGTTCCACTACTTCCACCACTATCCTTCATAACACAATAGTCGATTTTATAATCTTCGAACAACACTTTATTAAAAGCTTTGGAAAATGGTCCAAGTACTGCGATAATGTCTTCTAATTTCACATTATTTGCATTACAAATTTGAATACTTTCCAATGCAGGAAGCACTCTATAAATGAACCTATTATCCCTTCTCACCGTTTCAAAATCATGAATATTTTTCGAACCTGTAGTGAAAAGGAAATTTCCATTTAGTTTACTCACTTCTTCCATACATTCTTCAACACTAAAAACCTTAATACCCATATCTATATCTTCGGTATAAGGTCTTATATATCTATAATATTCAATTCCTAGTTCCTTTGCAACTTTTTTGACATTGTCCGTCACTATAAGAGCAAATGGATGAGATAAGTCAAATATTCTACTTATTCTCTTCTCTTTGGAAAATTCAAGCATCTGCTCATAGTTCATTCTTCCGATATGAACATTCTTAGTTTCTAGAAATTCTGTGCCACTATCTGTCGCAACTGAAACCACATAATCATTCCCGTTAATGTTTTCAATAAACTCTCTTGATTCAGAGGTTCCGCCTATTATTAAATCCATTTATTCTCATATCCTCTTGGAGTTATCATTTTACCATCTTTGATATAAGTCTTTGAATTACCTATTATCAATACTGTAAGCATATCAACAAATTCATACTCAATACTATCCAATGTCATTAGCTTTATTTCCGTATTAGCTCTGCCTGAGTTCTTAACAGCCCCCACAGGAGTTGAACCATCAGCATACTTAGAGATAATCTCAATTATTGTATTTAAATGTTCAGGTCTTCCCTTGGAACGAGGGTTATAAAGTGTAATTACCATATCTGCTTTTGCTGCATTTTCTGCCCTTTTAGTTATCACATCCCAAGGAGTTAACAAGTCTGAAAGAGATATACTGGAGTAATCATGCATAATTGGCGAACCTAATTCTGAAGCAGCTGAAAAAGCTGCAGTAACTCCAGGTATTACTTCAACATCAATATCTTCTGCCAGTTCTAGAATAGGTCCTGCCATTCCATAGAGTCCTGCATCTCCAGTACTTATAATAGCAGTATCCTTTCCATTTCTCGTATATTCAATAGCCTTTTTGCATCGCTCTATTTCTCCACGCATACCTGTTTTAAAAAGCTCTTTACCTTCAATAAATTCACTTATATATTCTAAATACGGTGTGTATCCAACTATTACATCACATTTTTTTATGGTTTCCACCGCTCTTAATGTCATATTTTCAACTGCACCAGGTCCTATACCCACAACATATAATTTCGCCATTTATATCTCCTTCGTTACCGATATTGTCATTCCATTTCTAATTTTCTTTTCTATCAGAAGTTTACCACCTAATAATGTGGCTGAAGTTGCCGATACAGACCCGACTCCGACTGTATCCCTTACAAATTCTGAGCCTTCAAACAGATTATCCACTTCACTAAGTTCCTCAGCTGAAAAGATTTCTAAATTGGAATCAAAGAATTTACTTGCATCTATTATTGCCACTTCATCACTCTTCAGCTCAATAGTTCCAATATTTTTTATACCATATTCCGATAAGTTTAATTCACTTAGAGTATCTAATATAAATTCTCTCATTTCAACTGAATCAGTGTGCTTTCTACAGCCTATCCCAAGATTGATATTTTTAGGAACCAATCTGCAAAACGGAATATCTATATCTAGTTCAGAAACATCAGAGCTTATAATGATTAATCCCTTTACTTCATCAGATAATACAGCCAAATCATTTATATATTCAACATTTTTATAGCCTATTTTAACTACAATCTCCGAATACACTGCTATTTTTTCTCCATCTACCATAAGTGAACTAATTGGAATAAGAGACTTCAAGTCTTCTATATACAGATTCATTCTCTTTGCAAATAAATCAACTGATTCAATATTTCTTTTGTCTGAAGCAGTAGTGATAACTGGAGTTCCACCTATTTCTTCTGCAATTCTAACTGCCAGTTCATTAGCACCTCCAAGATGACCAGAAAGCAAACTAATTACAAATTCTCCAGTGTCGTCTATAACTATTACCGCTGGATCTACGTCTTTAGCTTTAATATGAGGAGCAATTTTTCTAACTGCTATACCTGTGGCACCAACGAATACTATGCTCTCTGAACTATTCCAAATGCCCTTTAATGCTTCATCTATAGATAAATCCATATCTTTACTGTAATAGATATTTCCACCTAAAAATTTTTGAAGCTTCTTCGATAGTTCATATCCACTTTTGGAAAAACAAAATATATTAGTCATCTCTTCCAATCCTATACTCATGGGTAAAACTTCTATCATATAGTTTTGATAGTGAATACTCAGTGTCTATAAAATCTCCAACTAGTATTTGAGCAGTCTTGATGATTTTCTCTGATTTAACTTTTTCTGCAATATCATCTAAGGTTCCTATAATAATCTTTTGATCTTCCCAAGTTGCCTTGTAAACTACTGCTATTGGAGTCTTTCCACTTCCATATCCAGCTTTTAATTTTGCTACTACACCATCAATGCTTTTTACAGAAAGAAAAATAGCCATACTTGCTCTATGTTTTGCTAAGTTTTCTAAGTCTTCATCTTCTGGGACTCCAGTTCTTCCTGCAAGTCTAGTAAGAATTACTGTCTGTGTGACATCTGGCAGTGTAAATTCCCTTTTTATTGCAGAAGCTGCTGCAACAAATGAACTTACTCCAGGTATTACCTCATATTCAATTCCCATTTTTTCCAGATTATCCATCTGCTCTTGAATTGCTCCATAAATTGACGGATCTCCAGTATGAAGTCTAACTACATCTTTCCCATCTTCATTGGCACGTTCCATAACTTCCAACACTTCGTCTAAATTCATAGAAGCTGAATTATAAAATTCACAACCTTCTTTTGCAAATTCTAAATGTTCACTTGAAACTAAACTACCTGCATATATAATTACATCTGTTTCTTCCAGTAGTTTCCTACCTTTCACAGTTATTAAATCCACATTACCTGGCCCTGCACCTACAAAATGAATCATTTTTTCACTCCTCTTACAATAAATATTGGATTGTCAGCTTTCATAAGTCCCAATCTATCCATTGAACTAGACTGTATAAGCTTAGTTTCTATATCCTCATAGCCAAATTCATTTATTAATTCTAGAAATTCATTTAAGTTTTTTAACATGATAAAGTTTCCAACTAAGATACCGTTATGATTTAAGTTTTCATCTAAATACTTAAACATTCCCCTTAGTTTTCCCCTGCTTCCACCAATGAACACTTTATTATATTTCTCATTTGGAAGGTCTTCTGGAGCAAAGCCTGATATAATTTCCATATCTACATCAAATTTATGTGCATTTTCTGCAATTAAATCAATGCCTTCTTCTGCTCTCTCTATTGCAGTTACATCTGCTCCTAATACAGCTGCTTGTACGGATACAGAACCTGTACCTGCACCTATATCTAAAAATTTATCTCCCTTAGTTATTTCCAAATAACTCATAGTCAATACTCTGATATCGTATTTAGTCATTGGAATTTTGCCTCTAATAAATTCTGAATCCTTAATCCATTTCAATTTCTATCACCACCACAGCCAATGCACTGATATCGTCCAGTGTATCGCCAATTTTTTTACTAATTATTAATTCATCATCATATGAAAGATTGTATCCTGCCGTAATACTTCCCCTTGCGCCCAACTCATACAATGATTTAGATATTGAATTAGGGGTGTTTATGCTGTCTGTTAAGCATATATTCATTTCATTATTCAAAACTTCAGATAGTTCATAGTCTCTACCATGAAGTGAAAATAGATTCGTATTCTGCCAAGATTTTTGTAGTTTGCACATTAAGTATTGAAATGATGATATTCCAGGGACGACTCTATCTATGACTATCCCACTTCTCTTTAAATAGTCTGTTACACCATAAAATTCTGGATCTCCAGAAGCCAGAATTAATAAGTCATCATATTCATTAATTAAATCATTTAGTTCAGATACTTTAACTACGCTTTTTATATCATCTCTAATTTCATTTAGACCTTTAGAAACCCTTCCAAAGGCAACTACATTTTCCATATTTTCAACCAGTTCAGCGACTTCGCTAATCATGTATTTTGGATTTCCAGGACCTACTCCAGCTACTATTACCAATAGATTACCCCACTTTCCATCGTATAGATATAAGCGTGAACTTCTAATTCTTCATCTTTTAGATATGTCTTTATCCTACTATTTATTCCTTCTTGCATACGTTTTATAACTTCTCCATATCCACTTTCTATACATTTTTTTGAAGCTTCTTCAGCAGATATAGTTCTATCAATTTCTTTCAGTAGTTCAATAGGTGCCCCCATCAAACTTAAGTAGTATATAAATGCTTCCATTCTCGTATCAGCATATCTATTGTGAGTATTGAAAACTCCAATTGACAGTTTTGCAAATTTCCCTATATGCCCCAAGAGATATATTTTCCTATATCCTTTGTAATGAGTATAAGTTAGTGCATCTCCTATAAAATTAGAAACTTTTACAACTGGGTATTCTATATCTAAGTCTTTTAAAAACTCTTCCCCATAGTTCCCAGGAGTCAAAACAATCCCGTCAATGCCCTTATTGGATAACATATCCATTTCCATATGTATAGTAGCAACTAATGAACTTTCACTCATAGGATATACTATGCCTTTCGTTCCTATTATGGAAATTCCACCTTCTATTCCAAGGTATTTATTAAATGTCTTCTTTGCAATGACCTCTCCTTCAGGAACAGTGATCGTACACTTTAATCCATTTATAGATTGTCTCTCCAGCTCCTCAGTGATTATTCTCTTAGGAACAGGATTGATTGCTGCTTCTCCCACTTCACCGAAAAGTCCTTTCCGTGTAATTCTACCTACTCCAAATCCACCGTCCAAAACTATAGTTCCATCATTAGTCGATTCAACGATTGCACGTATTTCTATTCCATCAGTAGCATCTGGATCATCACCAGCATCTTTAATAATTCCACAACTTACAGAATTATCCTTAAATTCAATATTTTCTACTTTAAGTTTTAGATCTATTCCGGCTGGAGTCGGTATCTCCACATATTCAATTGGCTCACCAGACTTTAGCATTATACAGCAAGCCTTAACGGCACCATGGGCACAGCTTCCAGTAGTATAGCCACATCTAAGTCTCTTTCCATCTTGAACTATATATTCTTCTAATTTCATCTTGGATTTACCATATACAGTAGTGCATTTATTATTGATGCAGCTACATTGGAACCTCCTTTATTTCCTACAGTAGTGATACTAGGTATATCAAATTCTCTTAAATACTCTTTTGATTCAGCTGCTCCTACGAAACCAACTGGAACTCCAACTATAAACTTAGGATTAACTTTTCCCTCTTTATATAGTTCCAGAATCCTAAAAAGTGCTGTTGGAGCATTTCCTATTACGAACATATCTATGCCTTCAGCTACTGCTAAGTCTACTGCACTGGCGGATCTGGTCGTATTATTCTCTTTAGCCATTTTAAAAACTCTTTCATCATCAATAAAATACTTCAAAGAAGAGTTTGTCTTTCCTAAAGAAGGCTTATTTATTCCGTGATATGCCATCTTAGTGTCTGTGAATATAGTTCCACCACTTTGAATTGCTTCTTTTGCAATGTTTATAAAGTCATTCTGAAATACTATTATCTTTCTGTAGTCAAAATCGCCAGTAGTATGAATCATCCTCTTTGCAACTATTGCTTCTTCCTCAGTAAAATTAGTATCTCCCATAACTTCTTCAATTATGTCCATGCTCTTATTTTCTATTGCCATAGGGCTTTTTATATACATTCTATTCCTCACTTATCATATTTAATAATATATCTATATTTCCAACGAAGTTTATATGTTGATAGCTTCCAAAACAATTTTTATAGCTATACCCATCGTAAGATATCGTATTTCTACCTGCTTTTTCAAGCTTCATCTCAGGTTTTAAACTCGTATTGAAAACTGAATAATGTGTAGCTTTACTACGTATTACATCTCCCGTTTGTCCAAGTATAGAATCTTGCAATAATGTTATGTTAAAATAGCCAAAGTTTTGAAGTCTTTCTGCCATAACTACTTCACCAGAAAGAATATTACACATTTCTACGCCCTCTATGGAAGATGCTAAATACATCAATCCGCCACCATAAGCATAAATTTTCTTTCCACTTTCAGCTTTTTCCCTAACTGATTGAATCATAGAACTATTTGATGAAAGCTCATTAGTATAGAGTTCGGGATAACCTCCACCTAAAATATAGATATCTGCATCGGGAAGTATATTATCTACTAGGGGTGAGAAATATATTATTCTTCCCAATGCCTCCATCAATTTAATGTTTTCACCATATTGAAAACTAAAGCATTCATCCTTTGCAATAGCAAAAACAGTTCCTCTATTTTCTAAATCGTATTTTTCTGTTATCACTTCTCTAGAGTTCTCTATAAGCCAGTTCAAATCAATATTCGATTCTACAACTTCAGCTAATTCATCTAAAACACTGTCTAATCTCTCTATTTCAAAAGGCTGTAAAAGTCCTAAATGTCTACTTTCAATTACATAATCTTCATTTTTAGGAATATATCCCACTACTCTTACTCCACAATATTTTTCAATTTGCGGTTTCATCATTTCATAAATTCCCTTGCTACATTTATTTAAAATTACACCAATTATTTTCGAATCTTCAAAATCAACCATGCCTTTTATTTTAGTGACGGCTGAAAACATTTCTCCACTTGGAGAGTAGACTAGTATGGCTGGAACATTTAGTTTTATAGAAATATCATAACTTGAATTCTCAAAAGTATTATGGGTTCCATCAAAATAGCCCATAGCTCCTTCAATAGTCGCATATTCTGATTCATGTAATCCCAAACTATATTTCAACCCATCAATTCCCATTAGATGTATATCTAAATTTCCACTTGTACTTCCCGACGCATATGCTGAATAGGCAGTATCTATGTAGTCAGGTCCAGTTTTAAAAGCAGAGATATTAAGCCCTCTATTTCTCATGGCTCTCAGTATTCCCATATTGACTAAAGTTTTGCCACTATTTGAACTTCCTGCAGTTATCATAATACATTTCATATTTACATCTCCGAAAAGCTCTCTTTAAATGCTGCTATTAGTTTTTCATTATCAGGTCTTGATTTTATCGCAACTCTAATAAAAGAATCATCTAATCCTAAATAATTGGAACATCTTCTTACGAGTATTCCCTTAGAAGCCATTTTCTCAAATATTTCTTGGTCAGTAAAACCGTTTAACTTTATTAACACATAGTTTACTACTGTGTCAAAGACAGTTAATTCTTCAATTTTTCTAAGCTCTCTCAATAAATATTCTCTTTCCTTTGCGATATAGTCTTTAGAGTTTTCAATAAAATCAGTATCTGAAAATATGAATTCTGAAACCCCATCTGAAAAAGCATTAATTGACCACGGTAACTGTACTATTTCTAGTTTTTCCACCATTTCTTCAGAAAATACTCCATA
>JAAYFG010000043.1 GCA_012728335.1 Tissierellia bacterium
GCATATAATATATTATCTGCTGTTATTGAGAAAGTATCTCCTGCTTTATATTCAGCAATTTTAGCACTAGAATTAGTAGACCAACCAAGGAATTTATAATTAGCTCGCTCTAAATTTCCTTTGTCTTTTACTGTTACAGTGTCGTTTTCTTTATAATCTGTTTCATCTTTAACCGAACCACTATCAGCTCCATTTCCATCGTACTCCACTGTAAATATTGTTCTGCCTTTAATACCGAAAATATCATATGTTATTCCATCGTTCATAATTGCCATATGTCTATCGTAAATATTACTCAAGTATCCAATAGTAAAAGGAGTACTAGAAATCTCCGTATTCGGTCCATAATTTGTTAGATCAATATTTTTTTCATTCTTTAATACATATTTAAAATCTTCATATCTTTGCTCAGTTTTTAGATCTTTATTCCAGTATGTATCTTGGAAATCTCTTGCTGTAATAACTATATTACCAAGTATATCGTCTTCAGTCATTTTAAGTTCATTATTTTCATAAGGATATGCAGTCCTATTTCCTTCATCAACTTCTACATAATATTCTCCATTTGAAGTCCCCATAAAACTATTAGGTAAGAACTTGCTCTTATCTATCTTGGTTGCTTTTTCCAGCAATATAGTATTCTGTTGTAATGTAGTATTAGCTGACCCATTTCCAATAAAATGTGAACTTTGTTGCTCTTTAAATACAGAGTTCTCATTGTTGCCTAAATCTCCTACATATATAGCATTATTATTTAACTCTGCATTATTAACTAATGAGGCAAACAATCCTATAGGTATTTTATATTGTATCAATGTCTCTATATTTCCAATTTCCATATTGCCAAATATCAAAGCCGTATTATTTAAAAGTTTACCTTTTTCCTCTCCTGAAAAACCAGCTAAAGTAAAATTACTTAAATTAGCGTTATCTACCTTAATATCACCTAGTATTTGAATTGATGAATTAGAAATTTCCCCAATGTTTTCAGTAGTAAATCCTCCAAAATTCATTGTATTCAATCCTCTTTTTAAATCTATATCACCATCAATGATTGAGGAAGATTTTGTAATCTTCCCTTTATTTTCACCTGCAAAGCCACCAAAACTTAACATTGGTTGAGTATCATCTCCACCTGTTAATGTTATATTTCTCATAAATGCTTTACAGTTATTTATTTCACCACTAGTTTCAGGAGCATTCTGAACAAATCCAGTAAAACTATTCATTTCAATTCCATTTTCTGCAACAACATTGCCTAAAATCACATTACAATTTTCTATTTTAGGATTATTGGATTTACCTACTTTGATATTTCTAGTATAGCCTGAGATACGATTATTCCCTACACCATCAACTTCAATATCTCCAAGCTTTATGATATTATTATTGCCTAATGTAGATGTATTGGACCAACCAGCAACATATGAATAGGATGGGATAGAAGCTGTATTTTCCCCAGTGATATTTCCAATATTTACAGAACTATTTTCTGTACCGTAATCATTTACTGTGGAACCAAATACACCAAGAGTTGTGCCACTGCCGGATTGGTTAAATGTAATTTTTTCAATATCTATATTTATATTATCTCCGTCATTGTTGTAGCCACCATAACCAGCTATTACTGAGTCTTTTGCTCCACTAGCTTGTATCGAACCTATATTCACTTGATTATTGGTACCTGCCATATAGTATGCAGCTCCTGCAACTCTTGCATTTGCCACAGATTCTACAGTTATACTATCAGTTTTAAATACTCCATTATCTACTCTAGGAAATTTTACTTCTTCTCTATTTTTAATTCCCTCCATAGGACTGTCAAAACTTGGTCCTATATCAACCGGTATTTCATTATTGCTTCTAGAAAAACCGCTTCTCAGTTCTATGCCTATATCGTTTTCATTCCATGGATTTATCGTTATATTTATATTTGCATATCCGCTATCTAATAATATACTTTTTCCATGGTTATTTAAAAATCCAACACTTGCACCTGAATAATTGTAATTATTAGTATTTCCTGTACTTTCTACTTCAATACTTCCAATATCTGATGAAACATTATTAGCTATAACAGGGTTGTCATTTACGGTAAGCCCCCCTACTAAAGCCCACTGGCTTTTAGCTATCATCTTTCCATCTACTTTTACACTGGAATTACTTAGTCTAGTAGGAGGATAATCACTCTTACTGTCTGTAAATAACCCTTGTACACCTACTAAACTACCAACATTTCTGTCTACACCAATATTTCCTGTTACATATACATTTATTCCATTTAAATCAAATCCATAACAATCTATTACAAAGCCTGAAATATTTATCCATTTTTCAGTTTCGTCTGCCAATATATTTCCATTTACAGTGATGTTGATATTGTTAATGGTGCTAGCCTTATCTAACCCTTCAAATACTTTCCCATGCAAGTTTTCTGCAAAAGTATATTTTTCCACATCACCATCGAAAATAAATGAAATATCACTTATATAAGAAAAACCTACTTCCGTAACTGGATTACCCTTTTCATTGTTCTGAATCGTTCCAAAAATTCCCCTTGGCGCTTTTCCATTATTAGTAATAACAATTTCCGCATTTTTACCGGTTATTTTCGATCCATACACATTAAGAGGCTTATCTGGAAGTTCACTGGAATTTATTTCTATGCGCCCATTTATTATGTACTCTCCACCTACAATGGAATTCTCCCCTACTTTTTTTTCTTGTTTATTAAGAAATTTTAAAAGTTCCTCTTTAGAATCTATAATAGTTGCTTTACTTTCATCTGCCATTAACTCTCTTGTCATTTCACCGTTTTTAGTTAAAGGCTTCTCACTATCATCATCTTCTTCCTTAACTTCAACATTATCAATTTCCTCTAATTCATTATTCGGTATGGTTTCATCGTTATCTTCATCAGTAGTATCTGTACTTTCGTCGTCCTCTACTACTACATTATTTTCAGGAATGATATCGGTTTCCATATCTGCAAAAACTGAAATATTCGTCAACAGCAACACCATACATAATAATATACTTATGTATTTTTTATTTCTCATATCTTTTCCTCCCTTTTTACAACTATTTTTTATCAATCTCTTATAGTCATACTATCATATTAAAGTATATTTTTCATTAATTTTCACATTACAATTTTGTAATATTACGAATATTTTGTATATTCATTAAGCTAATCTTTTGATGTTATTTGTATTTGCACATACAAAAAGGGCGATATTATTCGCCCTTTTAATAATCATTTAATATTTTTCCAGTTTTCAACTGTTGTGTGTTCACTTCTTCTCACATATTCATGTGTATTACTTGCTTCTACCATTTCGTAGTATGACCAAGTTCCAAACTCTAAATCTGTAAATTTTTTGATATTTAAATCATCTATTCCCTTTCCATCAACATTTCTATCTAGCATTTTGTTAGTCATTGTTGCAACTTCTTCTCTCGATATATTTGCAGTAGGTTTAAATGTTCCATCTGGATATCCTGTTATCCAACCTTTATTGTAAACTACACCAATATATCCACTAGCCCAATGATCTTTTGAGTCTTCAAAACTAGTTTCTACTTGTTCTAATTTTTGGAATCTAGCTACTACTGTTGCATATTCTGCCCTAGTGATTTTTTCTTCTGGTCTAAATGTTCCGTTTTCGTAACCTTCCATTAAACCTTTATCACTTACATATGAAATATGTTTTGCATACCAATCAGTTGCATTTACATCTGAATAGTCTGTTTCTATTCCATACTCTATTTCTTCAGCATCTGCATGAAGTCTTGACATTATCGCCGCAACTTCTCCACGAGTAATCTCACCTTGTGGTCTAACGCTTCCATCTGGATAACCATTAATATATGCTCTATGAAGTTTATATGGCTCCTCTAGGATTCCCGTTCCATGATTCCAATCCCAAATTAGAAAATCATTAAATCCACTAGCTGGCTCATGGTAATTATAAATAATGAACGCTCTATTAGTACTGTCTTCAATATATTTTTCAGTATAATCTTTCGGTACATCAACTTCTTTAACCAAATATACTAATTTTGTCTCATCCATTCTGTAGTCATCTTGGTTTTTCCAAGTGTATTTCCAATCGTTAGAATCATTTATGCTTATTGGCTCACCTTCTTCAACTCCATCTTTATATAATTGAACATTGATGCTATTAGGTCTAATACCATCAGCATCATTGCCATCGTCCCAAACTTTAGAAACATCTATATTTACTTGTTTTTCCCATTGAGCATAAAATACCATATTTTGAGTAATTGCAAATTCTGATTCTGGTAAATATCTATCGCCAGTTCCGTCAGCTTCAGTGTTCCAGCCCATGAATTGATAGCCATCTCTTTTCATTTCCATCTCATCAAGCACCTTCACTGGCTCTTCTTTAATATGCGGTGATTTAATGTCAATCGGAGCATTTACACCATCATTTGAATCATATATTACTGTGTGTCCATCAGGGATTTCACCATTTGCATCCACCGCATACACCCAATCATTTACACCATTATCGACTAATTTTGACTTGTCTGGAGTATTGGTAGAACCAAGTTCATCTTTATACCAAGGCCCAGTATTATTTTTGTGCTCACCATTTAATTCATGGAAATTATAATCTTTATCACCTACTGTATATTGACCATTGACAATAAACCTTGTAGGAAATGAAAAGCTAGTCCCAGGTCTGTACGTATCAATATCTTTTGTGTATAAAGGAATGTCTTTCCAAACTGCATTTGCCGCTAACCATATACCATCAATCTCTATAGTGATTGTGACTTTCTGTCTTTGAACTCCATCAAGTTCTATCATTTCAGTTTTTACTTCTCTAGCTTTTTGATCCCCTATTCTTTCAGCCCACATAACTGTACTTCCTGAAGTGAAATTCTCTTCTAAAAAAATATTCTTAGGCAAATACATTACATATGTCGCATCACTTATCCCTAAATTTTGCATTCCACCAGGCATATAAATAGGCCCAACATGATTTATATTATACTTTTTGTCTGTTTTATTCCACTCAACATCATTAGAAGGAATATTTCTTAGGCTTAACCAATCAAAGACTCTCATCCATGTAGCAGCACGAAGTACTTCTATTTCTCCAACTTCTTCAACTAATCTATAATCCTTAGTATCGAATCCATTATAACTAGCATTGCCTTTGCCAATTTCATCTTGTGGTTGCTCTACTTTATATAAACTATCAGAAATTTTATTTGTACCATCTTTTTCCCATATCCAATTTCCATTAGAATCTTGAATTGTCATTGCTCCAAAATTCGTTACATCAACAGGATTGTCATTTTGTCCAAACCCTTGTACCTCACTGATTAAACTAGATTTAGGTTTGAATTCGATTTCCATTGCAACTGCGGTTTTATTATTTTCATCAGATTTTTGAGTCACATTTTCAAAAACTGCTTTGACAAATAGGTAGTTCTTATTTCCTATGTTTTCAATTAATGGGTTATCTCCAGTATATATAATTTCCCAATTTTCAGATTTATTGGTTTTTCCATATACTATTACTTTATCCGCATCACTTTTCTGCGGTATTCTGATGTTATTAATATACATATCATCTCTAACTAGTTCTCTGCCATCAAATTCAGTAATATCATTATATAAAACCATATTCACTGTTTTACTATGATCTTTTTTTCCGATTATCTTAGTAGTATAACCACTTGCAAAGTTTGCTCTTGGCAATACATTATTGTGTATCCATTCTCCAGTATAAAACTTCTCCATAACTACTGTATAAGCTTCAGGGTTATCTATTGCCTTTTCTGATTCTACGGGATTTTCTCTATCATTTTTTTCATAATTATCATCAACTTGATTACTTAAATTATCAAATATCGAATTATCTTCTACATCATCTTCGTCTGATTCCACATCTCCAATGGACTCTGTAGTTTCAATATTTTCATCATTTATATAGATTTCGGTCAAAGGCACATCTATTTCTGACTCAGCCATTACTGTGAAATTTCCAAAAATTGATAGTATTATTGTTAGCACCAAGACCAATGCAATATTTTTATTGTACTGACTATTCATTATTTGTCTCTCCCTTTAAGTATTATATATTGCGTTAGAAAAAGGACAACTATATGTTGTCCTTTTCAGTTTATTACTTAACTATTTCTTTCCAGTTTTCAACTGTTGTGTGTTCACTTCTTCTCACATATTCATGTGTATTACTTGCTTCTACCATTTCGTAGTATGACCAAGTTTCAAACTCTAAATCAGTGAATTTATTTATGCTTAAATCGCCTAGTCCTTCTCCATCTATTTTCCTATCAAGCATTTTATTAGTCATTGTTGCAACTTCTTCTCTTGATATATTTGCAGTAGGTTTAAATGTTCCATCTGGGTATCCTGTTATCCATCCCTTGTTATAAACTGCACCAATATATCCATTTGCCCAATGATCTTTTGAGTCTTCAAAACTAGTTTCTACTTGTTCTAATTTTTGGAATCTAGCTACTACAGTTGCATATTCTGCTCTAGTAATTTTTTCTTCTGGTCTAAATGTTCCATCTTCATAGCCTTCCATTAGATTATTATCCGTAACATATGAAATGTGTTTTGCATACCAATCAGTTGATTTTACGTCTGAATAGTCAGTTTCTATTCCATAGTTGATTTCTTCAACATCTGCATGAAGTCTTGACATAATCGCTGCAACTTCTCCACGAGTAATCTCACCTTGTGGTCTAACGCTTCCATCTGGATAACCATTAATATATGCTCTGTGATTTTGGGTAGGCTCTTCTGTTTCTTTATTCCAGC
>JAAYFG010000044.1 GCA_012728335.1 Tissierellia bacterium
CCAAAAATACGAGTTCCTACTGGACTCTTATCGTCTTTTACTATAACAGCCGCATTGTCATCAAATTTTATATATGTTCCATCAGGACGTCTAAGTCCTTTTTTAGTTCTAACTATAACAGCTCTAACTACTTCCCCCTTCTTGACAACTCCACCAGGCGTAGCGTGTTTTACAGAACATACTACAATGTCGCCAATATTGGCAGTCTTTCTATTAGTTCCGCCAAGAACTTTTATAACTAGAACTTCTTTAGCTCCTGAGTTGTCAGCTACTCTCATTCGGCTTTCAACTTGAATCATAAAAGTTACCTCCTTCCAAAATAAGGACTATTTCGCCTTTTCAATTATCTCAACTAATCTCCAGTTTTTATCTTTACTTAACGGTCTAGTTTCCATGATTTTTACAGTGTCACCTATTCCGCATTCGTTATTCTCATCATGAGCTTTAAATCTCTCAGTGTTTTTTAATTGTTTCTTGTATAGTGGATGCATTTTTAATGTCTCAACTGCTACCACGATTGTTTTATCCATTTTATCGCTTACTACTGTACCGATTCTCGTTTTTCTTTTGTTTCTTTCCATTTGAGATTATGCCTCCTTTCCTAAACCTAACTCACGTTCTCTAATGATAGTTTTAACACGAGCTATGTCTTTTTTAACAGCATTTATGTTTGAAGGATTATCAAGTTGGCCTGTAGCCATTTGAAATCTCAAATTAAATAATTCACTTTTTAATTCTGATTCTTTATTAAGCAATTCAGTACTAGTAAGTTGACGAATATCTTTAACTTTCACTAGCTTCACCGTCCTTTTCTAGCGTTTCTTTAATGACGAATTTTGTCTTAATTGGTAGTTTCATAGCAGCAAGTCTCATCGCTTCTCTAGCCAATTCTTCAGAAACACCACCCATTTCGAACATAATTCTACCTGGTTTAACTACTGAAACCCAATACTCTGGAGAACCCTTACCTGATCCCATACGAGTTTCTGCTGGTTTCTTAGTAACTGGTTTATCTGGGAATACTTTTATCCAGATTTTACCACCTCTACGAGTGTATCTAGTCATAGCACGTCTTGCAGCCTCTATTTGATTTGATGTAATCCAGCTTGGCTCAAGAGCTTGTAGTCCATATTCACCGTAAGTTATTGTATTTCCACGTAAAGCTTCACCTTTCATTCTACCTCTGTGAACTCTACGATATTTAACTCTTTTAGGCATTAACATATTTTCTTCCTCCCTCCATGAGTTTATCTATTCGTTCTTTTTTTATTTCTTCTATTATTATCTCTTCTGTTGTTGTCTCTGTTTTTTGCTTGAGGAAGAACTTCTCCCTTGTAAAGCCAAACTTTAACACCTAATTTACCATATTGTGTATCTGCTTCTGCAAATCCGTAATCAATATCAGCTCTAAGAGTTTGTAGAGGAATAGTTCCTTCACTATATCCTTCAGTTCTAGCCATGTCAGCACCGCCAAGTCTTCCTGAAACAGCAGTTTTAACACCTTTAGCACCCATTCTCATAGTTCTTTGAATAGATTGTTTCATTGCACGTCTGAAAGAAACTCTTCTTTCTAATTGAGCAGCAATGTTTTCAGCAACAAGTTGTGCATCTAGTTCTGGAACTTTGATTTCTTCAACATTGATTATTACACTTTTACCTGTAAGTTTCTCAAGTTCTGTTCTAAGTTCTTCAACTCCAGATCCACCTCTACCAATTACCATTCCTGGCTTAGAAGTAACAACTGTAACTTTAACTTTGTTTGCAACTCTCTCTATTTTTATATTTGATATACCTGCTATAAATAGTTTCTTTTTGATATATTTACGAATCATATCATCTTCAACTAGCAAGTCACCAAAAGTCTTTTTATCTGCATACCATTTAGAATCCCAGTCTTTTATAATTCCAACTCTTAGACCGTGTGGATTAACTTTTTGACCCATTTAATTAAGCCTCCTTTACTATTCTCTTTCCGCTACGACTACACCTATATGACTACTTCTTTTAAGTATCGGATAAGCCATACCTTTTGCTTTAGGTCTAAATCTTTTCATAGTTGGACCATCATTAGCATAAGCTTCTTTAACGTAAAGTTTTTCTCTATCTAAGTTTAGATTGTTCTCAGCATTTGCTACAGCTGATTTTAATACCTTCTCAAGAGCTTTAGCACCTCTTTTAGGTGTGAAACTCAAAATAGAAAGGGCTTGATCAACTTGCATGCCACGAATTTCAGCACAAATATAATTAACTTTTAATGGAGAAATTCTTATATATTTTGCAATTGCATTTGCTTCCATTTCATTCCCTCCTATCTACTATCTTACACCTGCAGTTTTTTCGCCTTTGTCAACATGACCTCTGAAAGTTCTTGTAGGAACAAATTCACCTAATTTATGTCCTACCATATCTTCTGTAATATATACAGGCACATGTTTTCTACCATCGTGAACTGCTATTGTATGTGTAACCATTTCTGGAAATATTGTTGATCTTCTTGACCAAGTTTTAATTACTTGTTTATCATTAGCTTCGTTTAACGCTTCAACTTTTTTATAAAGATGATCGTCTATAAAAGGTCCCTTTTTTAAAGATCTACCCATTTATATAATCCTCCTTCCGAACAGAATTATTTTCCTCTTCTTCTTACGATATATTCGTTAGATTTCTTATTTTTCTTTCTAGTTTTAAGTCCAAGAGCTGGTTTACCCCATGGAGTAACTGGTGAAGGTTTACCAATTGGTGCTCTACCTTCTCCACCACCGTGTGGATGGTCTACTGGGTTCATTGCTGATCCTCTTACATGTGGTCTAATTCCCATATGTCTTGATTTACCTGCTTTACCTACAACGATAAGTTCATGTGATAAGTTACCAACTTGACCAATAGTTGCTCTACAGTTGATGTTTATAAGTCTGAACTCACCTGAAGGTAATCTAAGTTGTGCATATTTACCTTCTTTAGCCATAAGTTGAACTTCTGCACCTGCTGATCTAGCAAGTTGTGCACCTTTACCTGGCTTCATTTCGATATTATGAATTGTAGTACCTACTGGTATAGCGCTTAATGGAAGAGCATTACCAATTTTGATATCTGCATCTACTCCTGATTCAATAACATCTCCAACTTTTAATCCGTTTGGAGCGATAATGTATCTTTTTTCGCCGTCTACATAGTTGATAAGTGCAATATTAGCTGATCTGTTTGGATCGTATTCAATCGCTGCAACTTTTCCTTCAATACCGTCTTTATTTCTTTTGAAATCTATGATTCTATATTTTTTCTTCGCACCGCCGCCTCTATGACGTGATGTAATTCTACCTTGAGAGTTTCTTCCTGAATGTTTTTTAATACTAACTACTAAAGATTTTTCAGGATAGCTTTTAGTTATCTCTTCAAATGTAGATACAGTCATTTGTCTACGAGCAGGGGAAGTTGGTTTGTAACTTTTAACTGCCATTTTTTTCCTCCTTTAACTAGGTCTTATTCCATACCTTCAAAGAATTCAATACTCTTTGAGCCTTCTGCAAGTTTAACTATAGCTTTTTCCCAGCTTGGTCTTCTTCCAGATGTCATACCTTGTCTCTTAAGCTTTCCGTATCTATTTTGAGTAGTTACTTTTTCAACAGTAACATCGAATATTGATTCTATAGCTCTTTTTATTTCAGGCTTAGTAGCGTCCTTCGCAACTACGAAAGTATATTTGTTGAATTCCATATCATCCATACTTCTCTCAGTAATTATCGGTCTGATTATGATATCGTAGTTTCTATTCATTATGCGAACACCTCCGAAATCTTTTCTAATGCATCCTTTGTTACGATAAATGAATTATATTTTAATATATCGTAAACGTTCAAGTTAGCAGCCATTGCTGTTTGAACTCCTGGGATATTGCTTGCTGATTTAATTACATTTAAGTTTTAATCAGCTGTTACGATTAATGCTTTTTTGTCAGCTTTAATAGCTTCAAGCACTCTTACCATATCTTTAGTCTTTGGAGCTTCAAATGAAATATTATCTACAACGATCATTTCATTTTCTTTAACTTTAGAAGTTAAAACGCTCTTCATAGCTAATCTTCTAACTTTTTTAGGAGTAGTATAGCTATAATCTCTTGGCTTCGGTGCAAATACAACTCCGCCACCTTTCCATTGAGGTGATCTTATACTACCTTGACGAGCACGTCCTGTACCTTTTTGTCTCCAAGGCTTTCTTCCACCACCGCGAACTTCTGCACGAGTTTTCGCTGATTGCGTGCCTTGTCTCTTATTAGCTAAAATATTTTTAACAACTGTATATACAGCATGTTCATTTATTTCTATGTCGAAGATATCAGCATTAAGTTCTACTTCGCCAACATTTTCTCCTTGCATATTTAACACATTAACTTTAGGCATTATATGTTTCCTCCTTTCCTAAAATGTATTTATCTGTTTACTGCTTTGTTTACTAGTAATAATCCTTTTTTAGGTCCTGGAACAGCACCTTTGATTAAAAGTAAATTATTTTCAGTATCAACTTTTACGATTTCTAAGTTTTGTACAGTAACTCTTTCGTTACCCATTTTACCAGCCATTCTATGATTTTTTAGAACTCTACCTGGATAAGTACCTGCACTTAGACCACCTGGCATTCTATGGAATTTAGAACCATGGCTTTCACGTCCTCTTGCGAATCCGTGTCTCTTAACAACACCAGCAGTTCCTTTACCTTTTGAAGTACCAACTACATCTACTAAGTCGCCTTCTTCAAAAACGTCAACTTTGATTTCATCACCGATGTTAAAGTCTTCTGAGTTTTCTACTCTAACTTCTCTTAACGCTCTTTTAACTTCAACTCCAGCTTTTTCAAAATGGCCTTTTAAAGGTTTGTTTACATTTTTATCTTTAATTGACCCTGAACCAAGTTGGATAGCTTCGTATCCGTCGTTTTCGACATTTTTCTTTTGAACCACTATTACAGGGTCAACTTTTACTACTGTTACTGGTACTACTCTTCCATCTTCTTTGAAGATTTGAGTCATACCAACTTTTCTTCCCATAATGTTCTTCACTGAACACACCTCCATAATTATAGCGGATTGCTTTCACAATCATATAAAGGAATAATTATCTAAAATTATAACTTTATTTCAATATCAACGCCTGCCGGTAAGTTTAACTTCATTAATGAATCGACAGTTTTTTGTGTTGGACTTAAGATATCGATTAGTCTCTTGTGAGTTCTTTGTTCGAATTGCTCTCTAGAGTCCTTATGCTTATGAACTGATCTCAAGATTGTAATTATTTCTTTTTCAGTTGGTAGTGGTATTGGACCAGATACAGTTGCACCTGTTGCTTTAGTAGCTTCCACTATTCTTGCAGCTGATTTGTCTAATAATTCGTGATCATAAGCTTTTAACCTAATTCTAATTTTTTGTTTGTTGTTTGACATTTATTTCCCTCCTATCGCAAGTTTGTCGTACTTGCGACTATAAACCACCGATACACTTAACCGGGCGTTTCCACATACCGATTAAAAAAATAACAGCAATTTAAAGTCGCTCGATTTAAAATCGAACATACTCAGCAGAAATTCCCTTGTGAAATCTAGTAACGAATTCATATTCATTACAGCTGTTAAACATTGATTTTCCAAGCCACCTTCTGCGTCAACGCAGTTGTACATTCTTTCGCACCTTAATAGTATATACAAATATTCTTGGAATAGCAAGCATTATTTGCATTATTTTTCATTAATCGAAAAAACTTTCATAAAAACGCGAAACTCCTTTTATTTTACATTATTTCAGGCATAATTTCAAGTATCTTTCTATTATATATAGTTTTTTCGCTTTAAACATTATTTTGGAGGTTTATAATTAATTAACATGTTAAACGGGTAATATTATAATTATAGGTATGATGATAGAAATAATTAAAATGTATTTATAATTTAAGGAGGCTATTTTATGAAAAATGTTTATATTGTTACCGGTGCAACTAAAGGTATAGGTTTTGAATGTGCAAAAGCTCTTAAAGGAAATGAAATTGTAATTACAGGTACTAGAGAAGAAACTGTAGCTAAAGCAAAGGCAGAATATGCAAAGATTGGTATGGACGTTCATGGTTTCCCTTGTGACGTTTCAAACCTTGATGATATGAGAAACCTTTTTGCTGAAGCACAAAAGCTTGGTAATCTTAAGGGAGTTATTAACTCTGCAGGTATTAGTGGAGTGAACGTTTCACCCGAATTAGTCTTTAAAATCGATTTACTTGGAACACTAAATACTATTAAAGCTTTTATTGAAGCCGGAGTAAAAGATAGTTCTATTCTTCTAATCGCTTCAATGCAAGGACATACTATTCCTGATAATCCAGAGCTTAATGAAATTCTTTCTAATCCAGATGCTCCAGATTTCAATAAAAAAGTTGCAAAATTTGCTACTGAATCTAATTTAGCTTATGATATGGCTAAAAAAGGCGTTCTACTATTAGCTAAAAAATATGCAGCTGAAGTAGGAGCTTTCGGTGGTAGAATAAACTCACTTTCTCCAGGAGTTATAGATACAGAAATGGTTAAAGTTGCTGAAGAAAACTTCCCTGAAATGATGGCAGCAATGAAGAGTGTGACTCCACTTGGCAGATATGCTCAACCAGAAGAAGTAGCTGCGGCGGCTAGATTCTTAGTAAGTGATGATGCTAGTTATGTAACTGGTGCTGATTTAAAAGTTGATGGTGGATTAACAGATAGACTGCATTTACTTGCACCTAAACAATAATTGCTATTTGTAATTAAAGGACACCTTTTGGTGTCCTTTTCTATTGCATTTCCCTATCTTCAACTATACAATTAATGTAGGTGAGAAAATGGATAAACTACTAACTCTTAGAGAGTATTTAAACGAATACAAAAAAATAGCAATAGCATATTCCGGTGGAGTCGACAGCACTTTCTTAATGAAGTTTGCAACAGAAATTCTAGGGAAAGACAATGTATTAGGAATAAATATTTCCTCGTCTCTACAGACAAAGAGAGAAAGAAGCTTGCTTATTGATTTGAATGCAAATGAAAACTTCAATGTAGTAAGCCAACTAATTGACGAATTGAACATACCTGGATTAGTTGAAAACACTTCTAATCGATGCTATTACTGTAAAAAAGCGATTTTTGAAAATATCTTTAGTATCGCTAACAAACATGGATATAAATATGTTTTTGACGGTACTAATGCAGATGATATAGATGATTTTAGACCTGGGATGAAAGCATTAAGAGAGTTGGGAGTTATAAGCCCATTGAAAGAATGTGGTTTGAATAAAGACGATATCCGAAAGTATTCTAAGGATTTAAATTTAATAACTCATGATATACCATCTTCTGCTTGTATCGCTTCAAGAATTCCATACGAAACTAAAATTACTAAAGAAAATTTAAAACAAGTAGAATTAGCTGAAGACCTATTATTTCAATTGGGATACACCGGATTTAGAGTCAGGTATCATGATAGTATAGCTAGGATTGAACTTAAAGAACAAGATATGATTCCTTTTATAGAAAATCATAGAGTTGAGGTTTATGAAAGTTTCAAACGAATAGGCTTTACTTTTGTAACTCTAGACATAATAGGTTATAGAATGGGGTCTCAAAATGAATTGCTTTCAGAAAAGGAAAAGGGAGAAGTGAATTACCATGAATAGAGATAGTATTAAAGATCTTCTGTTAAAGTATAAAAACGATGAACTATCAGAAGATGACATGCTTAAAAATATCGAAGAACTACCCTACTCAGACTTGGACTATGCAAAGATAGACCATCATAGAGAAATTAGAAATGGTTATCCTGAAGTAATATATTCAGAAGGAAAAGCCATTAAACACATTGTAGGAATAGTTGAAAATATGCTTAGTAAAGGTGAAGAAAACATTCTCCTTACCCGAGTTAATGCAGAAATATACGACGCACTACAATCTATTACTAAAAACCTAGATTATTTTGAAGAAGCTAGAATAATAATCGTTAATCCTAAAGTAAAAGCTACAACAGATACAAGCATACTTGTATTAGCCGCGGGAACAGCAGATTATCCAGTTGCGGAAGAAGCCGCAATCACAGCAGAAGTTTTTGGAAACAGAGTTGAAAGACTATATGATGTTGGAGTTGCTGGTATACATAGACTCCTATCAAAAATAGATGTATTAAACTCTGCCAAAGTTATAATCTGCGTAGCAGGAATGGAGGGAGCTCTCTTAAGTGTCGTAGGTGGTCTTGTAGATGTTCCACTAATAGGAGTTCCCACTAGCGTTGGATATGGAGCAAATTTTGGAGGACTTGCCGCACTTTTAGCTATGCTCAATTCATGTGCATCAGGTTCAAGTGTCGTAAATATAGATAATGGATTTGGAGCTGGTTATTTAGCCAGCATGATTAATAAACAAGGAGGAATTAAATGAACACACTATATATAGACAGCATTTCAGGAATAAGCGGAAATATGATGATTGGTGCTCTTTTGGACTTAGGTTTAGATTTTGAATACTTAAAGACTGAATTGGAAAAATTAAATGTTGATGGCTACGAACTAGTCCATGGAAAGAGAGATAAAAATGGGATAATCTCTAATTATTTCAATGTTACATTACATTCAGAGAATCATGAACACACTCACGAGCACCATCACGAGCACTTACACGATCACGACCATAACCACAATCATGAACATCATCACAATCATACCCACGAAGAACATCATGACCATAAGCATGAACATACTCACGAACATAGAAATTACAAAGATATAGAACAAATCATAGATAAGGCTAATCTGTCTGACTATGTGAAGGCGCTTTCTAAAAAAATGTTTTATGAAATAGCAATAGCTGAAGGTAAAATTCACGGAAAACCACTTGATGAAGTTCATTTCCACGAAGTTGGAGCAATAGACTCCATAGTTGACATTGTCGGAGTTGCTATCTTACTTGAAAAACTTGACGTTGAAGAAATTGTTTCCAGCCCTCTTCATACGGGAACTGGATTTGTAAAATGTGCCCATGGGTTATTCCCTGTTCCAGCACCAGCAACTATGGAAATTCTGGCAAACAACAATATCCCTACATATTCTAAAGGAATAGAATCGGAATTAGTAACACCAACTGGAGCTGCAATAGCAGGAAGTATAGTGAGCGAATTCGGTCCTATGCCAACAGGAGAAATTGTTAAAATCGGTTACGGTGCAGGTTCAAAAGACTTAGAAATTCCAAACGTTCTAAGATTGATACTTATTAAAAAAAAACTGAAGAATTAGATAAAGTAGTTAAATTTGAATTTAATATTGATGATATGACTGGCGAAGAACTAGGCTTTCTAATGGAAAAACTATTTGATAGCAATGCATTAGACGTTTATTTCACGCCGATATATATGAAAAAAAATAGACCAGGAACTATGGTAAGTGTGCTTTCTAAAATCGAACACAGAGATGAAATAACTCACACAATCTTTAAACATTCAAGTACTTTAGGCATCAGAGTTGATGTGAGCAATAGAGTTATAATGAACCGATCATTTAAAGATATCAATACCACTTTTGGAAATATCACAGTAAAAAGCTCACATTATGAAGATATTGTAAAAGAATCTTATGAATTTGAGCATTTAAAGAGGATTGCAGATGATAACAATATTTCTATTAGAGATATATTACAACAGCTGAAGTCAATCGAATAGATTCAACTACTTTTAGGAGATACCAATGAATAAAAGACATATATTGCTACTGTTATTGTTTTTGTTTTTGCCTATCCTACTTTTTGGATGCAAAGCAAAGACAGTTTATGAATTACCAGAAATAATAGCTGAAGATGCTTCAGTCTATGGAATTACAGAGACTAATTTATCCACGAAAGAAAAACTAGAGGATTTCAACTATATATATGAACTCTTAAAGAGCGACTATCCTTTCTTTGAGGTCAATGAGAGAATATATGGAGTAGATTGGCTTAATAACAAAGATCTCTATGAAGAAATCATTAAATCTACTAAAAACGATGCTGAATTCCTTGTTGCTATGTATGGAATACTAGATGAATTAAACAATCCTCATACAAATATTTGCGAAGGAGTTGGATTCACCTACTTATATACTTATTATTACACTGATTATAATCCTTATGGACTGTTTGAATACTTTGATGCTTTCAATGACCCTGTTGTATTGGAAAGATATAATCCGACAACTGAAAACTTTGCTTCTGACAACGCATCACCGATAATACAAGAAAACTACAAACTTGATATCATAAACGATAATTCAATCTATATTAAAATTAATGAAATGGCACCTTATGACCAAGCCATAAGAGAATCACAGATCATTAAGAATTTTATAGAAGAAAGTTCTAAATCAGACAAGCTAATTATTGATATTAGGGGAAATTATGGTGGAAATGACGGATATTGGCAAGAAATTGTTAGGTGCTTAATAGATGAAATGGTTGAAGTAAAATATCCTACACTTTTTAAAGAAGACATACGTGAAGACTATGATATGTTTTACATAGAAAACCTCACTCCAATTGAGGAAATAAAATCTGAACTTCTTAATAGAACAGTTAAAGATACTAACAACTGTAAATATTACAAGACTCAATCAGTTAGACTTTTCCCATCACAAGATAAAAATATTGATTTTAATGGAAAAGTATATTTACTAATAGATAGTGGAGTCTTTTCTTCATCAGAAAAATTCGCCTCCTTTGCAAAAGACTCTGGATTTGCAACGTTAATTGGCGAAACTACCAGCGGGGATAGAGTTTTTGAACACATCCCTATAGACTACTTGCCTAATAGTGGATTAATCTTTAGGTATTCTAGAGAAATGGGAATTAATGTAGATGGAACCATAAATATGGAGACTAGGACAACTCCTCATATAGAAGTAGACCCAACTCCTAATGATGATTACACTAAAGATTTATGTATAATGACAGCATTGGAAGATTAAAGGAGAAAATACATGAATTTTACTGAATTTGGACTACAATTATCACTATTTCAAGCTTTTTTAATCACTTATGTATATCTGAGTGTGGGGTTGGTTTTACCTGCTACTATGGACATGAAAGTTTTTGTTAAAGCAAAGGAAGATATACGTCCCATTATAGGAAATATCTTCCTATTTTCGATAAATATATTACTAATACTAATATTTGAATACTTTTTTGAATACAAAATAGATATTTTTAGCTCTTTTAGCTTATCATCTTCTCTTGGAGGAGTCTTGGTCGCCGTTTCACTTTACTTTGTATTGGATAAACTTACAGACAAAATCTTTGCTAAAATCTTCAAGAAAAGCATTGAAAAGTACAAAGAGATGATGAAAATCCTCTTTGAAAATCCAGCTTCTGGTATAGTTAGACTTACAGGATTTGCTCCAATTACAGAAGAACTATTGCTTAGAGGGTACCTATTAGTAGGCTTGTCCAACTCTTACGGAATCCTAATTGGACTAATAGTATCAACCCTAATTTTTGCCATAATACATTTTAATATAGTCCAAATGATATCTGCGACAATAAGTGGATTAGCATTAGGTCTACTTTATATTTACACAGGAAATATACTAGCATGCGTAATTGCTCACTCTTTTTATAATTACTTATCTTACAAAGGACTAGAGAAAGAATATAAATCAATGGAGGTTAAAGATGAATAAAACCATATTAATTGCTTCAGACTCCTACAAGAGTTCACTGGATTCATCAGGCGTAAACAATGCCATAGAATCTGGCTTAAAGAAAGTATTCCCAAACTATGAATATGTGAAAGTTTCTGTAGCAGATGGTGGAGAGGGAACTATTCAATCACTTATAGAGAATGTAGGTGGAGATATTATTACTCACCAAGTACATGGAGCTATGGGAGAACTTGAAGATGGGCAATACGGAATAATTAATAATGAAATCGCTATTCTAGAAACGGCATCTCCCCTTGGTCTTCATAGGCTTAATCGCAATAATTTAAACCCTAATATGGCAAGTAGTTATGGTTTAGGAGAAATGATCATTCATGCGATGGATAACGGAATGAAAGAGCTTTACATCGGTTTAGGCGGAAGTTCAACAAATGATGGTGGATTTGGAATGGCAAGGGCATTGGGAGCCAAGTTTTACGATAAAGACGGAAATGAAATTTACCAATCTGTTAAGGAACTCATTAATTTAGATTACATAGATTTATCAAATTTAAACCCTAAAATCTCTTCTACAAAGTTTATCTTACTTAGTGATGTAAACAATCCGCTATGTGGTAAAACCGGTGCCACATATGTATACGGACCTCAAAAGGGTGTTAAAACAGATGAGTTGGATGAGTTCGATAATTCCATAATGCAATTCGGAAAAGTTCTTGAAACCACTTTTAACAAATCCATTATAAACGAAGTCTCTGCAGGAGCTGCAGGTGGTTTAGGCGGAGGACTTATGGCATTTTGTGATGCAAAGGTGGAAAGTGGAATAGACAAATTCTTAGAACTTAGCGATTTTGATACTTTTTTGAAATCTGCTGATTTTGTAATAACTGGCGAAGGACAGATGGATTACCAATCTGCATTTGGTAAAGCACCTGTAGGAATCGCGAAATTTGCTAAAAAGTTTAATATCCCGGTTTTCGCCATAGTAGGCAGTACTGGAGTTGGGATAGAGCAAGTATATGACCATGGAATAGATTTAATATTCGATATAGTCAACAGACCTATGACCTTGGACGAATCAATTAATAATGCTTACAGCCAAATTCAACTGGCAAGTATTCACTGCGCCCAAGCAATTAAACTAATAAACGACAAAACAGCCAATAACTAAACTTGGCTGTTTTATTAATTATACATAGTTAAATACACTTTATAGTAATCTATGTCCCCTATTTTATTCACTGATTTCAATTGGAAAATAGTACTTTAAATTATAAGTGTCACCATACATCTCTATCTCAATTGGTGCACTCGAATCGTACACTTCACCCTCTGCTCTAGAAGGGGTCAATACTGCATAGTAAAGTTGAGTCTTTCCTGGATACGTTTTTTCTGCCATCATTGATAGATGCAGTGCATTAGGATCACTTTTTGTATCAGAGCTCAGTCCAAATGATGAATACTCTAACATGGTGTCTCCTTGATAAAATCTGAATTCGGCAAGACTTGGGGCAATATCCTCGTCTGTCTTATTAAGGAACTCTAAATATAAGATTATAGCATCTCCAAATATATCTTTTCCCACATTAGCGCTTTTAAAAGTATAATCGCCAATATTCTCCACGACTATAGTCTCTCCAGTAAATGTCTCACCGACCTCTTCTTCATAAAGATTAATATCATTTGCAATAAAGCTGGCAATATGTTCTCTAGATCCTTCTTCCGTCCAATAAATTCCATGAACGTAGTCAGTTTCTATTTCAACTATATCAAACACCTGATATGCATAGTTATCTATTTCCGTAATATCTATAAAAAATACATCTTTCTGATTTCTACTTATTCCACCATATACAAAGTTTCTCGGATTATATTCACCGTTTTCGTCTTCGATTTCCATTTCAAACGGCTCTGATAATATCAAGCTTACAAATTTAAATTTCCTTGGCAATCTCTCATACGGAGAATCACTTCCCGGAGATATAATTACACTATTTATATTAGAATACAATTCTTCCTGATTTACCTCTTCACCAAATATTTCACCTACTTGCTCCATAGCTTTGTCACAACCTATAAGCGCAATTGACATCATCACAATTAACACTATCATAAATATTTTCTTCATTCTGTCCTCCTACATAGTAGCATTTATATATTTCTTCACTGATAACATATAATTGTATGTTTTATACCCTATTTTTATGTAATCACTTAAATAATAGAAATATTCTACATATTATTCTATAGTGAAATAAAAAACACGATCCATAAAATGAATCGTGTTTTAACCTCTTAGATAAGTCTTGAGTAGAACTCAACTACTAATTGGTCATTAATTTCTATTGGCACTTCTTCTCTTGCTGGCATTTTAACTAGTGTACCTTTCATATCTTCTTCTTTAGATAGATATGGGTAATTAGTTAAATAGTTAGTTTCAAAGTTTTCTTTGAACATTTCAACTTTTTTAGATTTATCTCTTAAGCTGATTACGTCGCCAACTTTAACTGCATAAGATGGTTTGTCTAGTTTTTTTCCATTTACATGGATATGACCATGAACAACCATTTGTCTTGCTTGTCTGATTGAAGAAGCTAATCCTAATCTATAAACTATATTGTCTAATCTAGTTTCTAATTGTCTGATCAGTTCGTCACCAGTAGTTTCTTTAGACGTTAGAGCGTTTGTTACATATCTTCTGAATTGTTTTTCCATTACATTGTAATATTCTCTAAGTCTTTGTTTTTCTAGAAGTTGAATACCGTACTCAGTAAGTTTTTTGTCATCTCTACCTAGGCCTTTGCCTAATCTTTTATTTGCTTTTGGATGACCATAAACATTAAGTCCAAGTCTTCTAACTTGTTTAAATCTAGGATGTCTCATTCTTCCCATTTTTCATTTCTCCATTTCATATAAATTATTGCCGCGATAATTTATCCAAAATAACAGTTTACATCAGAGTATCTAGCTAAATAGATATCTAAAAACAAATTACTTTTACCGATTTATTATACAGTAAAAATATAATAATCTCAAGTCCTTTTTATAACTTTTTGTATTTTCAACAAATAAGATTGTAGCCATATAACTGCTACAATCTCATTCGCATTACACTATATTATTATTTTACAAAAACTCAATGTTCTTATTCTTCGTCAAATTCTATCATCGGAGCAGGTGTTCCACCTGATGATAAATCAATCTTAGTAACTATAAATATTACTATGAATGCAATTACTGCACCTGGAACGATTGCACTTAATCCAAACGGACTATTTAATGCAAAGATCCATGCTGCTGCAACGATTGTACCTGCAACAATTGCGATAAATCCTGCTCTTTGAGTAACGTCTTTCCAGAATAAACCACATACGAATGCTGCGAAAGGCCCAGCACTTCTAAGTGCAAATGCACTCATCATAACACTTATAATATTTGATTCAGATAGTGCCACTGCCAGACCAAATAGCCCAGCTGTAGTCATTACTACTCTAGAAGCTACAACTTCTTTCTTGTCATCTCTAACGCCTTTATTTATGTATGGAACATATATGTCATTAGAGAACATTGTTGCTGTACCAATCATGTTTCCTGATGCGGAACTTATTGTTGCTGCAACGATTGAAGATAAAACTAGTCCTGATACTATTGCTGGAGCAAAAGTAAGAGTTGCGTCAGCTAGTGCACTTGAAGAAACTCCACCATCTGCATAACCATCTATACAAGCATAAGCTATTAATCCTATAGTTGCTGGAACTATTGCATACGCCGCAGAGATAACCCCTGCTAGGATTGAACCTAATTTTGCTGATTTTCCATCTTTAGCAGATGAATATGTTTGAACTATTTCCTGTCCTGTTGGGAATGTCATACAATACATGGCAATATATCCCAAAATGGTCGGAAAACCGACTTTAGTCATACTAAGTAAATCCAACTGTCCTCCTGAAGAGCTTGATACTGCATTTGCTTTTTCAAACAGTCCTGAAAATCCACCAATAGCATTATTAGATACCATTATAAATAATGCAACCGTCATACCTACAGTTATAAATAAAACGTGCATCATATTAGCTGCAGTTACTGAGGCAAATCCACCTATCATCGTATATAAAATTACTACAATAGTAGTTATAATCGCCGCCACTTTAAAATCTAGTGATGTTACAGCATTGATTATTGATGCAGTAGCAATTATTTGAGCTCCAGTAGCCATAAATAATGCTAAAATTGAAGTTATTGCTGTAAAAATATGTGAAGGCTTACCATATCTTTTCCCTATGATCTCAGGTACAGTATTGGATGCCGATCTTCTAAAAAACGGTGCTACAAAAGATACTAGTATGAATCCAATTCCAGATGCGATAACATACCAAGATGCTGAAAGACCAAAGGAATAAACATTCGTTGCAACTCCTGTAGTACTTGCACCACCAGTGTTCGCTGCAAATAGTGTCGCAGCTAATACTACTGGACCTAATGATTTTCCTGCCATTAAGAAGTCTTCATTTGAGCTAGCTGATTGCGATTTCTTCTTTTTTAAATGAGAAGCTATCAATCCAATTGCAACAGTAGCCACCATATACAATATGATTATAATCAAAGCAGTTTTTTGGGTACTATTCATTATTGTTCCTCCTATTAGTTTCTATTAAATTGCAGTATTTACTGCAATAGTCTAAAATATCGATTTAAATTAAAATAATTACATCTAAACTCTATGTGTTTCATAAAAATCTAGGGGTTCATTGCTCATAATAAACCTCATTACTACACTTGAACCCAAAACAAACGAATTTATTATGAGCAATTGATTTTATTTCCTTCCTTGATAACGCAATACTTTACCAGCTTTTTGTGGTTTTTCTACGCCATCGTCGATTATTACTTTTCCATTTACTATTACATAATCAATTCCCGTTGGATATTGATTCGGTTCATTATAGTCGCCTTTATCTCTAATAGTGTCAAAATCAAGTATTACAATATCTGCTGCATAATCGTCCTTTAATACTCCTCTGTCTGTTATTCCAAATGTTTCAGCAGGCTTTTTCGTCATTTTATAAATTGCTTCTTCAAGTTTAAAAGCATTTTCTTCTCTTACATACTTTCCAATAACTCTTGGAAACGCTCCATAAACTCTTGGATGAGGTTTACCACCAAGAATTCCATCTGTACAAACATTTTGCTCTGGTCTCTTCATCAATGTGATTACATGTTCTTCAGTTCCCCAGAAGTCTACTAATCGAACTAGATTTTCTTCTTCAAGAATGATGTCAAAGATAGCATCTAGTGGCTCTTTTCCTCTCATTTCTCCTACTTCTGTTAAACTCTTTCCTTCAACGTCTTTGTTCTTTTCTGACCCAACAAAAGTTACAAATATTCCATCAAAACCAGCGAATTCAACGAAGTTATCCCATCCTTTAATACCTTTATGGATATCTTCTTTCATTTTTTCTCTTAATTCAGCATCTTTTAGTCTCTCAAGTAATTTGTCAGTTCCTCCATCATGTGCCCAAGGTGGAATGATTACGCTCATCATCGTTGACCCAGCAACATATGGATATTGGTCGAATGAAACTACTTGACCAGCTTTTGTGAAATTATCTAGTTTTTCAAGTACTGCTGGAATTTTATCCCAGTTGTTTTTACCACAAACTTTAAAGTGTGAGAAGTGAATTCTACATCCACTATCATTTCCTATCTTAAGAATCTCATCCATTGAATCAAGGATTGAATCAGCTTCACTTCTTTGATGAGTAACAAAAACTCCACCCGTATCAGCAAGCACAGTTCCTAATTCAACTAATTCTCTAGTGTTTCCATAAGATCCTGGTGGATATATGAGTCCTGTCGAAAGTCCAAATGCTCCTTCAGCCATTGCCTTAGCTAAATTTTCCTTCATCTTTACCAGTTCTTCTTCTGTAGCATCTCTATTTTCCATTCCCATAGATACGAATCTCACATTACTATGAGGTGCTAGATATGCTATATTAGGTCCAAGATCTAATTTATCAATCGTATTTAAATAATCATCTACACTTTCCCAATCCCAAGGTGCTTTATATTCTCCTTCAAGTCCACGCATAGCTTTCATCCAAGAAGATTTATTTGGTGCGTCTACTGGTGCAGGTCCCATACCATCTTGAGCTACGAATTCAGTAGTAATACCTTGTCTAGTCTTTGGTGTAAGTAGTGGATCTTCAAAAAGTAATAAACTCGAATGACTATGAGTGTCTATAAATCCTGGAGTAACAACCTTATCTTCTGCATCAATTACTCTTTTTGCTTCTGGTGTTTCCCCATCTGCTAAAATTTTTATCTTATCATCAAGAATTGCCAAATTTCCTTTATAAGGTGTTTCTCCCGTTCCATCAACGATTAAACCATTTTTTATTAAAATATCGTACATGATTTCACTCCATTCCTTTTATTCACACTATTAATCTAACAAAAACGCTTTATTTATAGCTACATATGCATCTTTAACTTTAAGCAATTGATCAATCTCAATGTATTCATCTAGTGTATGTGCTAAATTTTCTTTTGACGGTCCAAGACCAAAAGTTTTAATCTTTGCTTCTCCCGCATAATGACTACCATTAGTACAGAAATTGTATTGAGTAATCTCAGGATTTTGTCCTATTCCTTTTAATGCGTTGTAAGCAGTTTGAACAAACTCTTCATCTCTTTCGTATAACCATCCCGGGAAGAATCTTTCACCAGTAATACATTCTCCTGTGAAACAACCCTCTTCACCAACTGAATAGCTGATTTTAGCTTTAAGTTCTGGATCTTTAGCCATCATATCATCTAATAGCTCTTGGATTGGCTCAAGTACAGATTCAAGTGTTTCACCTACTAAAAGTCTTCTGTCATAAGTTGCCACACAGTACTCTGGAACTACAGAAGCTCCTGGATATGGTGCAGATTTAATATCTACTAATTCAAGAATTCCATCACCTAATACTTCATTATGAGTAGGTTCTAAATTTCTTATTTCTCTTATGATTTCTCCAATTTTATAAACAGCATTAATTCCTTTTTCCGGGTTAGCAGAGTGAGCCGGTTTTCCAAATACTTCAAGCTTAATTTCCGCTCTTCCCCTTTGACCAATTTTAATATTCAATTGCGAAGCTTCACCTATAACAACTATATCCGGTTTAGCATATGCACTTATTTCCCTTGCAGCTACTCCTTCAAAACACTCTTCGTGAACAACCCCAGCAACATATAAATCCCCTGCAAAGTCTCCGTTGACTTCCTTGTTAAATTCTGCTGCTGCAACTGCCATAGCTGCCAGCGCACCTTTCATATCAGAAGTTCCTCTACCATGAACTTTTCCATCGTGAACTTCTGCTGCAAACGGTGGATATTTCCAAGCACTTTCATCAGTAACAGGAACAGTATCCATATGTCCATCGAAAAGAATTGCTTTCCCTGGCCTATTCCCTTTTATATGTCCTATGGTATTTCCGTACTTATCTATATGAACATCAGTGAATCCATTTTCTTTAAAGAATTTCACCAATACATCTGAAACTCCTTTTTCTTCACCAGAATAACTTCTTTCTCTAACTAAATCTTGTGTTAGCTTTACTACTGGATCATTAACCATTATTCATTCCTCCTTTTAATAACTTGGATATCTTCCATCCCAAACTATTTCTCTATACATCTTTTTATCTGTGTCACCTTCAGTACTAAATGCCAATACTACTGAATCTTCGTTTAGTCCAACTTCATCTTTTATGTCTTTAAGTTCTGGATCAGTCATAAGTTTTGAAACTACACCAGTCGTCACAGCTCCACTTTCACCAGAAATCACTTTTATATCTCCACATATAGGATTTCCTAAAACTCTCATTCCATGAGATGCATACATTTCATCTACCGACAAGAAATATGACGCATAACTATCTAATATAGGCCATCCAATAGTTACTGGTTCACCACAAGCTAATCCTGCCATTATAGTATCTAAATCACCTGTTACATTGTGAATTTTTCCATCGTCAGCACTTGCTGTTTCATATAGGCAATTTGCCTTATGAGGTTCAACTATAACAATAGTAGGTTTGTCGTCAGCATATACATTTGAGAAAAATGCTGTTACTGCTGAAGCCAAGGAACCAACGCCTGCTTGTAAGAAAATATGAGTAGGTTTTACTCCATTTTCTTTAAGCTCTTCATATGCTTCGTTTGCCATAGTCATATAGCCTTGCATTATCCATCTAGGTATATCTTCATATCCATCCCAAGAAGTATCTTGTACCATTACTCCATTGTTATTATTCGCGTAGTCGTTTGCCATTCTAACACATTCGTCATAATTCGCATCATATACATCTACATCGCTGTTTTCTTTTCTTATATTATCTACTCTTTCTTGAGCAGTTCCTCTAGGCATATAAATTTTAGACTTTTGCCCTAACTGATTTGCAGTCCACGCTAGCCCCCTACCATGGTTTCCATCAGTAGCAGATACAAATTTAACATCACCTAGTTTTTCTTTAACTTCATCAGATATCATTTTCTCATACGGAAGTTCACTTAAATCCATACCTAGTCTGTTAGCTATGTAGTTTCCTACTGCAAAACTAGCACCTAATACTTTAAATGCATTTAGTCCAAATCTGTAAGACTCATCTTTTACATATAGATTTTTAATCCCCAAAGCTTGAGATAAATTACTTAATTCAGCCAATGGCGTTCTCTCGTATTGAGGGAAGCTAGAATGAAAACCTTTTACCTTGCTAGCAGATTCCAGATTTAAAAAATCTATATTCGCTTTCTCATCCTTAGTTTTAACACTTGCAATATTCATTTTATTCAATATCATCACTCCTTTATCATGACAATATATATTGCAAATATCGTGCCAAGTCTATAAAATAAAAGTAGAATGGCTATAATAAGCCATTCTACTTTTATTTTATTATATTCCACATTTCTTGTGCTCATAAATTTTATCGTTTTGATAACTAATCTTTATCATTTTGATATTTATTTGGACAATTTATTAATTATCCCAAGGTTTAGCGAAATGTAAATACAACCATCTTTATCATAATGATAATCATTCAATGCCATATAAACTGATTTTTCTATACAATGTTGCGATGCCAATTCCTAGTTCTTTGGCTACATACTGCTTTCCCTCTGTCGTCCTACCATGTATATTAAGTGCCTTTTCAATTTCATTTTTTTCCAATAATGCAAGTGGTTTTATTTCAGTATGCGTGTTTATATTTTGATTCATGAATATATCATTAGGCAATGTATCTAAATTTAATACACCGTCACTTCCCATCATATTAATCATAAACTCAACACTGTTTTCCAATTCCCTAACATTTCCTGGCCATGAATACTCCATTAGTCTATCTATTACTTCATTCTCTATTTTTACAAACTTCTTTTCAAATAGATTGGAATATCTATTGATGAAGAAATAGGTTAAGTCCAAAATATCTGCCGGTCTTTCTCTAAGTGGAGCGGCTTCTATAGGTATTACATTCAGCCTATAGTATAAATCATCTCTAAATCTACCTTCTTTTATTTTTTGTTTCAAATCTTTGTTCGTTGCAGCAATTACCCTAATGTCCAATGGAATTTCCTTATTGGAGCCAAGTCTTGTCACTACTCTATTTTCAAGAACTCTCAATATTTTTGACTGTAGGTAAATCGGCATGTCACCAATTTCATCTAAGAATATAATTCCATTATTTGCAAGTTCAAATTTACCTATTTTCCCTTTTGAATCTGCACCGGTAAAAGCGCCTTTGGTGTATCCAAACAATTCACTTTCCAGAAGGGTTTCTGGAATAGCAGCACAGTTTATGGATATAAATAGATTGTTGGCCCTATCGCTATTTTTCCAAATAGTCGTTTCAATAAGTTCTTTACCCGTTCCACTTTCCCCTGTAATCAGAACAGTAGAAGTAGATTTTGACATCTTCTTAATATTGCTAAGCATCTTTTTCGTCTTGTCACTTGAACCAATAATATCTCCTGTGTCAAAAGTAGAAGTCATATCATATAGATTTGCTTTGACCTTCTTAATAGTATTGAAAATCAAAAGCTTGTTTAAATCTTTATTGTCTAATTTAATAATACTTCCAACTACAAATTTTTTCTTATCATCATATTCTAAAGAATATTCATTTCCATCTCCAACTTCATCACCCAAGCTAGAGTAGACTACCTTTTTCTCTTCATAGTCCTCTTCTAGTTCCAGTTGAGACTTAGCACTTTTATTGCACATTTTTATTCTGCCTTCTGAATCAAGGACTAATACTGCTTGATCTAAATAGCTCACTGCTGCTTTTAGCGCTTCAACCGAAGTTCTAATGTCTTCTTCTGTGTAGTAATTTATCATAAGCGCTGATATAAAGCTGGCAATCTGTCTAACGAAATCTAAATAGTTGTCTGGGTTCGCATCAAACATATCCTTAGAGTAGTCTGTCAGTCCGATTAGTCCAAGAACACCTATTACATAATCTTCTACTATTATAGGCATTGTAACTTCAAAAGACTCTACGCAATTGTCTCTATCCGGACAGTTTATACATAATTCATTTTCCCCAGGATCAGTAATAATAATCAATTCTTTAGTATCGATTACATGTTTATTCACATATCCTTTATCAGACATATCTAGTCCAATTTTGTCTTTGTAGTAACCTGTTCCCGCTATTCTCTTTAAGTTTCTATCTACTACTTCAACTTCAACATTGGCAATTTTAGAAACTGCTTCTGCATAGTCTTGTATTTCATTGGCAATTTTTTGAAGATCATATCTTTGCATATTATCACCTTTCATAGCATTCTTAATATATATTATATCAGATATCTAAATAAAATCCCTTCACAGTTACACTATGAAGGGTTAATATCATCTTATGGATAATTCTTGTCTAAACATATTTCTAATTTCTTTCACCAATCTTGGCATAACTAATCCCAATGTTATGCTTTCCAATGGTATTACTATTAATTGCTTAGGAATTCTCATTGCAATTTGAGTCCATATAGGGTTTTGGTTAAGCATGTGTAACCAAATTGAATTTAGCCCTAAGTGCAAGAATACTCCTACGATTACACTGGCAATTATAGTATCCTTCATTTTGATTTCTTTCTTATAGAGCAAAAGTCCATATACAAAGCCTTCTAAAAATGCAGTCAATGTAAATCCAGGGAAAAATGCTCCTTTAGGAAATAATATCATCCCGATGAAATCAGCTATAACATTTGCTGCCCCACCTACCCAAGGACCAAAAAGCGCTCCCATCATAGCAGTTGCAAAGTAAGTAAAGCCAATTCTATCGTTAGCTAATTCAATTGAAATGAACCTCTTTAAGATTATACTCATGGCTATTAATAGGCCTATAAAAGCAATATTCTTAGTGTTCAAACTCCCTTTTAGTTTCATAAAGGAAACTATAAATAACACAATGGCAAATATGATCGCCAATTTTACACCATTGCTAGCACTGATTTGTTCTAGTACGGTATCAATCATCTCTATCCTCTCCTTATGTGGATTCTTGCCACACAAAGAGCAATCTATGTGCAGCGGAAGCGCTAATAGTATCGCGAACTTTCGTTTTTCGTTTAATGACAACTTCCCATTCATATAACACTTAACGCACTATTAACTACTCTGGCAATTTTTATATTCTAATTATTTAATACAATTATATACAGTATTTAGAAATAATCAAGCACTTTCTCAATGTGAATTAATAATTAATCCAATCATAAAATGCTAACAAAAAGAGCTAGTTTTATTCTAGCTCTTCAATCATTTTTTCAATATAGGTGCAATTCTCTTATATAGTAAAAGCGTTAGGATTGCGTTCACACTGCCTTTAAAAAGATTAAATGGCAGAACTGCATAAAGCATCATAGATTTTAAATCTACAATTTTACCTGTGATTGCTGCACCCATGTTAATGATAGTTTCAATTGGCATTATTTTTGAATATAAGGGAAAAATAAAGAAGTAATTACTCATAGTAGCTACTATTGCCATTGACACAACTCCTAAAAAAAGTCCAATCATAGCGCTTTTAAAGGTTTTTTTGTTTTTATAAATCAGTGATGAAACTCCAACTATCGTAGATCCTACTATAAAGTTTGAAATTTCTCCTACACCACCTGTGCTAGACATAGAAAGATTAAGAATATTCTTTATCAGCTGTACTATTATTCCTTGTATCGGTCCCATTGCGAAACCACCTATAAGTGCTGGTACATCAGATGCATCTAGTTTCATAAAGCTTGGAGCTAAGAAAGTAATAGGCATGTCAATAAACATCAACACGAAACCTATCGCTGCCAAGATTCCAATCTTTACCATATTTAACGTCTTTACTCTTGAATTGTTCAATTCCATAATATCTCCTCCCAAAATTTTCGGGGAATAAAAAAAGCCCCGTTTGTACTTCGGGGCTAAGTTGCAAGAAAATATAGTCAACTTATCTTCTCTCATCCAGACTTTACTGTCGGTTTTGGAATTTCACCAAATCAATCCATTAAAATGGAGTCGCGGACTATAACCGCCGGTGAGGAATCACACCTCGCCCTGAAGATATTTCTACTCTATTGTATCATTATTCTATATCTTGTCAATATAAAATTAACAATTAATTTATATTGCTGTCCAACCACCGTCAACTAATAATAATTGACCGTTGATATGAGAAGATGCGTCTGATGCGAATAATAGCAATGCGCCATTAAGTTCGCCGTCTCTACCAGTTCTTCCCATTGGGCTATAAGCATCTAACCATAGTTGCACATTAGGATCGCTAAGTCCCGCTTCTGTCATTTCACTTGGGAAATATCCAGGTCCTATGGCATTTACTGTAATTCCTTTTTTTGCCCAATCTACAGCTAAACTCTTAGTAAGCATTTTGATTCCGCCTTTTGTAGTTGCATATCCTGTTACTGCAACATCTAGTCTAGCAACTTCACTGTGAATTGAACCAATGTTAATTATCTTACCATATCCACGTTTAATCATGCCTTTACCAACTTCTCTTGCAAAGAAGAAAGGAGCGTTTAGGTTGATATCTACAATCTTCTTCCAGTCTTCATTGGAAATGTCTTCTGAAGGTCCACCAATTGCAAAACCAGCGTTATTTACTAAAATGTCTATCTTTCCATAATGTTCTTCTACATCTTTTACTGCATCTTCGATTTGCTTTACGTCTAATACATCACATACTACATAGTGACATTTAACTCCAATTGCCTCAATTTCGTCTTTTACTGCTTTAAGTCTGTCTTCTCTACGAGCTAGTATTGCGATGTCTGCACCATTCTCTGCTAGTACTTTTGCAAATTGTACTCCAAGTCCTGACGATGCTCCTGTTACCAACGCTACTTTACCACTTAAATCAAATAAATTTTTCATGACCTACCTTCTTTCTAAAATCTCGAGCAATGTTCTTGTTATTATTATATCACACAATTAGAATAAATGTAGTTTATTTGTTAAAAAAATCTCTATATGCTATATTTCCGTTTGAAATAGTGTATTTCACTTTACCTTTTAGTTCTTCTCCTATAAAAGGAGAATTATTTGACTTTGATGCAAAATCATTTACAATCCACTTTTCATCTACATCAAAAATAACCAAATCCGCTCTGTGATGTTCTCTAATTACACCTCTATCTATATTGTAAAGCTTTGCAGGATTGACTGTAAGTTTTTCTATTATTTCCATTAGCGATAGATGTCCAGGGGAATAAAGATTGGTTATGGCAAGTCCTAACGCAGTTTCCAGTCCTATTATTCCACTTGGCGCAGAGAACAGTTCTTTTTCTTTCTCAGCTTTTGTATGAGGGGCATGATCTGTCGCTATCATGTCAATAGTTCCGTCTTTCAATCCTTTAATTATTTCGTCTAAATCATCTTTCGTTCTTAGCGGAGGATTCATCTTTCCTAATGTTCCCTTACTCTCTAATATATCTTCCGTTAAACTAAAATGATGTGGAGTCACTTCAGCGTATATATTGTCACATTTAGTTTTAATCCAACGTAAAAACTCAATTGATTCACCAGAGCTTAAATGCTGAACATTTAGTTTTGCCCCCGTATGAAGTGCAATCATACTATCTCGTGCAATCATCGTATCCTCTGCCACAGACGGAGAGTACTTATTAACGCCGTTTTTATCTATTAAATTAGGATCTTCTTCATGTAAACTAATTACTGTGTTTAGTTTTTTCGCCTGAATCATAGCTTCTTTCAAAATACCTGCATTCATTATTGGAATTCCATCGTCAGAAAATCCTGCTGCTCCTGCTTTTAAAAGACCTTCAAAATCAGTTAATTCTTCTCCCTTTAAACCTTTAGTAATAGTTGCTACTTGAAGCACTTCAATATCTGCATCTTTTGCCTTATCCAGTATGTATTTCAATGTCTCAACATTATCCACTATTGGTTTAGTATTTGCCATAGCCACGACGGTAGTATATCCACCTCTTGCTGCAGACTTCGCCCCAGAAAGAATATCCTCTTTTTCAGGAAAGCCTGGATCCCTAAAATGAACATGCACATCTATAAAACCTGGTGCTACTACCATCCCTTTAGCATCTATAAATTCATATTCAGGTTTGATTTCTATTTCTTTTTCAATACTAACAATATTTTCTCTATCAATTAATATATCCAATACTTCGTCTTTTTTCGACAATGGGTCGATAACTCGTCCACCTTTTATTAAAATCATATCTCTGCCTCCTCATAATATTTATATTATCTCACTATTCTAATTACCCTAAGATGTCAATATTAAATATTTATTTTACTTTTGTACTAAAATCAAACTCACGCTCTACTAATAGACTATATTGTTAAATTATTATATAATACAAAAGAAAAGGAGTGATATTATGAATTACGAAATTATTGGAGAAAACCTCCCAGTTTTAGTTTGCCATCTTCAAGAGGGTGAAACTATGATTTCAGAAGGAGGAGGTATGAGTTGGATGTCTCCTAATATGAAAATGGACACGACTTCTAGTGGTGGTTTAGGCAAGGCATTTGGTAGAATGTTCGCAGGAGAAAAAATGTTCCAAAACACTTATACTGCAATCAATGGCAAAGGTATGATTGCTTTTTCATCAAGTTTGCCAGGAAGCATAAGAGTATTTGAAATTTCTCCAGGTAATGATATTATTGCTCAAAAGAGATCTTTTCTTGCTTCTGAGTCAGGTGTTGAGCTTTCCGTATTCTTTAATCATAAAATAGCTGGCTCTATATTTGGAGGAGAAGGATTTATAATGCAAAGACTTTCTGGAAATGGTCTTGCGTTTATAGAGATAGATGGGTATGCAGTAGAGTACACATTGGAAGCAGGACAAGAAATAATAATAGATACCGGACACTTGGCAGCAATGGATTCCACTTGCTCAATCGACATAATCACGGTACCGGGGATTAAAAATAAATTTTTAGGCGGAGAAGGGTTTTTCAATACTAAGATAACTGGACCTGGTAGAGTTATACTGCAATCTATGACTGTGAATAATTTGGCTGGAATAATAGGATCAGTAATTGGAACTGGAGGAGGTCATTAATATGCTAGAGGGTGGATATCGTTCAGATGATAATTTGACTAGAGTAGAAACTATCTACGATAATTTTGACGAAGATATGAGACTAAAAAGCAATGTTGGTAAATTGGAATTTATAACTACCATAAAATACATTGAAGACCATCTTAAAAAAGGTGATAAAATACTTGACTTAGGTGCCGGCACAGGAGCATATAGTCTTTACTTTGCAAATAGAGGATATGATGTAGTCGCTGTGGAACTACTTGAAAAACACTCACAGCAGATTTCAGAAAAATACAGTGACGATAATCTAGAGGTAATTACTGATGACGCTTTAAAATTCATCAAGAATTTACCAGATAATTCCATGGACATAGTACTGTGCTTTGGACCTATTTACCACCTGATAAAACGTGAAGATAGAATGGAAATGTTAAGGGAATGTAGGAGAGTCGTAAAAGAAGATGGAAAAGTATTTATCTCCATAATCAATCACGACAATGTAATCATCGTTGAAACATTTTGTTATTCAGGTGTTAAAATGCTGGATAGAAATGATTTGCCTAACACTAATTTCAGAATTGAAAATATACCTTTTATCTTTCATACATTGGATGAATTCGAAGAAATGTTGGAAGAATCTAATCTTAAACTTGAAAAGCAGATTGCGCAAAATGGAATTGCTGAAACTGTTTCAGAAAAGCTAAATGAATTTTCTGATGAACACTTTAGAAAATGGCTGGACTTTCATTTACATATCTGTGAAAAACCAGAATTTCAAGGAGTTTCAAGCCACAACCTGTTCATATGTAGTAAATAATATAAAAGACAAGTTTGTATAAAGTCCAAACTTGTCTTTCTTTATATGATTTATTCTCATTGATTTACTGTATTTAGCTAATAAATTGCTATAAACTCATCCGCCTTTTCTACTATTATCATTGATTCGTATCAATCATTTGATAGATTGCCTTTTTTATATGATACTACAAAAATCGCAATCAATACTACAATATTTACACCTATTATGATAAATCTTTCAGCAGTAAAATTCTCAATAGATAAGTCATTTATCAAGTAGTTTACTTGTTGAGTATAAAAGTATCGAGCAAACTTTTCCACATTGGTGTTAAATGTTGCAATCATTGGAAGAAATGCAGAAACCATCGCTATGGGAAGTCCAACTGCCGTTGCAGACATTTGATTTTTTGTAAGCATTCCAACTGCTACTCCAAGTAGTGAAGTTGTAACTATTGCAATGAACATTATAACCATAAAACGCATAAATTCTGCTGAATTATATCCATTTAACACGCCAAATACTGAAGCCCCTGCCATGCATAGTACTACGCAGTATGATCCAACCCCTAGTAAATATTGCCAAGGTTTAACATTTGACATAATAAGTGCTTTTAAAGTGTATTGTTCTTTTTCTTCTCCAATAATTGACGACATTACCATCATTGGGACAAAGCCTGCATACATAGTTGCAAACATGGTAGAGAAGTACCTTGGTTCTATATCTGGGCTACTTTTTGCTATGGTTTCAGTCAGTAGTATTGCCATTATTGGAAACAGCATAAATTGAATAAATACTGCCTTGTTCTTAAAAGTATCCTTTAATTGCTTAGTAAGCACCGCATATAAGGGTCTTGGTTTTATTGCCATTCCACTATTTATCATGATAACGCCCTCCCTGTTAATTCTATAAATACATTTTCTAAATTTGGTTCATTTGAATGAATAGTCTCCACTTCTCCATCCTTTAAGTAATTACACAGTATATCTGCCATTTCAGGTATATTGTTTATCTCTACATTGTCTCCGTTTTTAAGTCTTATTTCTATTGAATTCTTCTTATTGTACTTTAAGCAAAGTTTCTTTGGTTCGTCACATTCGACAATATTCCCATTATCTAGTAGTGCCACTATATCACAAAGTTTTGATGCTTCTTCCATATTATGAGTAGTCAAAAATATAGTACATCCTCTGTCTCTCTGTTCAAAAATCAGTTCATGAATGCTTCTAACAGTTGATGGATCCAGTCCACTTGTCGGTTCATCTAGAAATAACACCATAGGTTTATTTAGTATTGCTCTTGCAAAAACCAGTCTCTGAAGCATTCCCTTACTTAATTTTTCAGCACTTACTTTCAGCGAATCACCTAGTCCAACCCTATCAAGTATCGGTTTTATTTCATTCTTATCTATTCCATATATATCTGCAAATATCTTCATATTGTCGTAAATAGACAGCCTTCTATATATTCCACTTTCATCTAATACAGTCCCTATTTTTTTGTATTCATCTGAGGTCAAACTATTTGAAGGTACTCCAAACAAATTTGCACTTCCCCCATTTCCCTTTAATTGTCCAGTAAGAATTTTTATAATCGTGGTCTTACCTGCTCCAGACGGTCCTAGTAGTCCAAATATCTCTCCTCTTTCAACAGAGAAATTTACATCTTCTAAGGCAAGTTTCCCCTTAAATTCCTTCTTTATATTATTCATCTCAATCATAATAGTCATTTTTATTGTCTCCTCTCTAGCTAACTTTGATCCCTTTTTGTTTTTTATACTCATCTAATTTGTCATTTAGGTCTTTTTCATCTTTCTTATTCTTCATAACTACCAATATACTTATAGTTGCACAGATTAAAAAACACACGATATACATAATCCATATTTTAAAATCGTCCTTTGGTAGCCAACCAAATAATGCACTCATACTTCCTGCGCTTATTCCTACTATAAATAAAGTTATTACTGTCTTCCAAAGCAATAGCATATTTTTGAAAATCAAATCAGAAGTAAGTAATTCAGATAGTAGCGTACTTACCACAGCTATTAAAAGTGCTTGAAATAAAGTGATGTATTCAATTCCAACGGATCCAAGTGAAAATAGTGTAGAAATTTCTTTAGCATCATTTCCAACTATTGGTCCAACCACCATAAGTACCAACACTACGATTACAAAATCAATCAATATTTGATTCAATATTTTCATTATCTTTATTTTTCCATCTTTCATTTTCATACTCCTAATCTATTCTTAATATTTATTGCATATTGACGAGAAACTGTCAGTTTTTCGCCATTATATAAACTGACAATAAGTCTTCCACCTAAGTCAGTCTTAAGTGATTTTATATGCCTTAGACTTACTATACTTGACTTACTGGCTCTGAAAAAGTCATGACTGCTTAACATTTCTTCTAGTTCATAAAGTTTAAGCTGAGTTTCATATACATCTTCACTGGTGTATAGGAAAACTCGCCTATCAATCGTATCTATGTAAAGAACTTCTGAAATCTTTAGCATGAATGTATGCTCATCTTTATTTCCAGTTAACTTTTCTTCTGAGACTCTAAGCGTGGCTATTAGTCTTTCTATTTCATCAGTCATATTTCTGCAGTTAATTATGACTTCATCTTCTTTTAAATCAGGATCAATATTTATACGTATTTTCAAATCGCTCTCTCCTTCTAGTGTGCTTCTCCTAATGCTTAAATACAGTATATATGCTATAAAACATCTATACAATACCTCGTGACGTATGTTGCACATTTCCATACCTAAGTTGTATCTTTTTCCTATTAAGCGCAATAAAAAAGGGCAAACTATCAAAAAACAGTTTGCCCAAATCATATTTTAATCGTCATATCCATTAGGATGATTTTTATGCCATCTCCATGCATCTTCTATAATAACTTTCAAATCATCATACTGTGGATTCCATCCTAATACGTCTTTTATCTTAGCACTTGAAGCAATTAACACTGCTGGATCTCCTGCTCGTCTAGCTTCCACTACGGCAGGAATTTCATGCCCAGTAACTTCCCTTGCAATCTCAATTACTTCCTTAACGCTAAATCCGGTTCCACTTCCTAGATTGAATATATCACTATCATTTCCACTTACTAAATGTTCGTATGCCAAATAATGAGCATCAGCTAAATCCATTACGTGAATATAATCTCTTATAGGTGTTCCATCAGGAGTATCATAATCGTCTCCAAATATTGAAACATATTCTCTCTGACCTAGCGGAACTTGTAATATCAACGGTATCAAATGTGTTTCAGGATTGTGCGCTTCTCCAATCTCTCCACTCTTATGTGCACCAGCTGCATTGAAATATCTAAGTGACACATATTTTATTCCATATGCATAATCAAACCACTTCATCATCTTTTCCATAGTAAGTTTTGTTTCTCCATAAGGATTCGTAGGATTGGTAATATCAGATTCAAGTATAGGAATGTTCTTAGGTTCTCCATAAGTTGCTGCAGTTGATGAAAATACTATTTTCTTAACATCATTTTCCATCATCGTCTTTAAGAGACATAGAGTTCCGTATACATTATTGTCGTAGTAAGTGTATGGATCAGTCATACTTACTCCAACAAGAGAATTCGCCGCGAAATGGATTACTCCTTCTATTTCATTTTCTTTAAACACCTTATCTAGAGAATCCATATCTCTTAAATCAATTTTATAAAATTTATCCACATCTACTGAATTTCTATATCCAGTCTGTAAATTATCTACTACTACTATTTCTTTGCCTTTACTTTGAAGATATTTTATAGTTGCAGAGCCAATATAACCTGCTCCACCTGTTACTAATATACTCATTTTTACGCCTCCCCTAGCACTCTAGGTCCATCATCAATCTTCGAAGTGAAAAACTCTCCACTAATTCCAGTTAAGTCTTCATATAGCTTTGAAGTGCTTTCTATAAACTCTTCAATATAATCTGATTCAACCAACGCTATTGCACATCCACCAAATCCAGCGCCTGTCATTCTAGCACCTACTGTGTAATTTGATTTCAATGCTGAACTGACTATTGAGTCAAGTTCAAATCCACTGACTTCATAAAGATCTTTAAGGGAATTATGGGACCTGTTGAGAATATCCCCTATTCTTCCAATATCATTTTCTTTCATGGCTTTTACCATTTCATATACCCTATCATTTTCAAACACTACATGTCTGACTCTATTTCTGATTATTTCATCTTCTATTTTAGAAAGTAATTCCTCGGTATTATCGTCAACTCTTATGTCACATAAATTCTCAATTTCAATATATTTCTGCAAAATCTCAAGACCCGTTTCACATTCAGCTCTTCTCTCGTTATATTTAGAATCTTTAAGTTCTCTACGTTTGTTTGTATTCATAATAACGAAAGTGTAATCTCCAAGCTCCATAGGAATATAATTATACTCCAGTGTATGAGTATCCAATAGTATTGCATTTCCCTCTTTACCCATTCTAATGGCAAACTGATCCATTACACCACTATTTACATTTATATACTCATTTTCAGTCTTAACACCAAGTTTAATAAGTTCAACTTTAGAAATCTCATCACTATTGAAAAGATGATTCACCATTTCACCGATTAACATTTCCAGAGATGCAGAAGAAGAAAGTCCAGAACCATTTGGAATATTACCCCATACAATTATGTCCAGCCCCGACACTTTATGTCCCGCTTCTCTGATAAATTTAACCATGCCAACGACATAGTTCATCCAATCTCTCGATTCATCATATTCTAAATCGTCTAAAGATATTTCGCCTTCACCATTTATATTTAGTGACTTCAGCCTCAAAAGTCCAAGTTCATTGGGTTTTGCAATACCATAAGTTCCAATTTCTATGGCAGCAGGCATTACTTTTCCACCGTTATAATCAATATGTTCACCTATTATATTAATTCTACTAGGTGCAAAAAAAATTGTTCCACCACTTCCAAATACATTTTTGAATTCGTTTCTTAGATTATTTAACATCTTTATACCTCGTAATAGCTTCTCTTAATTCTCCTGCAGTCTCTTCAACTCTTCTAGGGTTTCCATGAACCCAAGCTCCTGTTTCAGAAGAAGCATTCCATTTAATTGAATTCTCTCCTCTTAGTGGTGGAAAGAACTTTACATGGAAGTGATAATAGTCTTTAGAGTCACTGTATTTTTCAGAGTTAACCGGATTTTGGTATATACACATCATATACGGAAATTCTCGATTAAATAGTGTATCGAAACCACCAGTTAAATCCTTTAAAATCTGAGCAAAAGAAATTTTCATACCTTCGTCGAAATCGGTAAAGTTATTAATATGTTCTTTGGCACTTATATATACTCCATAAGGATACTCAGAAAAGAATGGCACATAAGCTATAAAATGTTCATTCTCATAAACGACTCTCTCCCCAAAAGCTTTTTCATCTTCATTCATCTGACAGAATACACATTTCCCATTTTCTTCTTTATAGTTTTTTGCATTCTCCAGTTCCAATCTCAATCTTAAAGGCATCTTCGAATAGCCATAAATCTGTCCATGAGGATGAGGCATTGTAGTTCCAACTTCTTTACCTCTGTTTTCAAAAGGAAAAACGTATACGATTTTTTCATCTTTTGACAATTCTATAAATCTTTCTTCCCAAAGATTTACTAGTTTTACTATATGGTTCACATCCAACTCATGTAGTGATGCGTAATGATCTGGAGAATATAGTATTACATCACATTTCCCATAGGAATAATCCGTCTTATACAGTTCACTCCCTATTTTATCTGGCTCTGGAGGATTTTGTGATAATATTGGAAAGTCATTATCGTATTTCAGTACATCATAAACATCTGGCACTTTCCCTGAACCTGGATCAAATGGACAGTAGTCTTTTGGCATATCTGGTCTTTTAGACCTATCTGCTGATACCATCGTCCAATCATCAAGTAAAGGATTGTATCTTAATTCAGCCAATCATATCCTCTCCTTAGTATTTTTCTATTGTAATATTCATATTCCATTTTACAGAGCTATTTCCCTTTACAACAGAATATTTATTGTTTTTATAAGAACGTTCAAGTGTATCATAAAAACCACTTGCAGGCTCTATAGCGCAGTTATATTCGCCTTTAAATCCACCCTTTGTTATCCATACGCCTAAATATTTATTTATATCTGTATCGTATTCAAGAATGTATTTTAAGCGTTCATCTACATAATCTAATCCACAGTAACCTTCTTCAATTTCATCTATAAAGTAAAACTTGTTCTCTGATTTATCTGCATAATTCTTTAGAGCTTTATAATCAAAACCATAAGTCTCACCATTGATGACATTTAGGATTTCACCATTATGCTTAAAAAACATTCTAGTATTGTCATTAAATACATTCAATCCATGAAATGCCCACAAATACATAGTATCATCTTTACTTAGATTAAATAATTCATATTTGATTTGGATACTATTTCCTACTATCTTTATACTTTTTTTAAGTTTTAGAGGAAGTGAATTCATCTTCACTACACATATTAAGGAGTCTTCAACTATCGAATAATCCCATTCCTGTGCCCAAACATCACCATGATCTTTGAGCACAATATCGGAATTCGGATAATTACATACATCAATAGTAGGAATAGTATCATCTATACCTGAAGTATCATATTTATAAAAAGCATCACCATATACTGGAATGTCATACTTTTTTAAAGTCGGCTGGAACAAAAATTCAAAGCCACTTTCCTTATGGATAAGCGATGCTATTTTAGCACCAAAACCCTTTAACACTTCTATTTTTAAAACATCATTTTCAATTCTAAAAGCTTCACTATTTAAGTGTTTACTATTACTAATCATCTTTTACTCTCTTATTTTTTAGCTATATATTTTCTAACGTCTATTGAAACTGCTGCAATTATTATTAAACCTTTGATTATTCCTTGTAAATATACGTTTACTCCAATGTATTGAAGACCGTAGTTAATAAACTGAAGTATTACTGTACCTATAAGTACACCAGAAATAGTACCTACACCACCAGAGAAAGAAACCCCACCTACAACACAAGATGCAATGGCATCTAGCTCATAGTTAGTTCCCGTACTCGTCGTTACCGACCCGATACGAGCAGCCTCTAAAAATCCTGCTATACCGTATAATACACCAGAAATTAAGAAAATCATCATTATATTCTTAACTAAATTTACTCCCGAAACAGATGCAGCCTCTGGGTTTCCACCTATGGCAAACATATTCTTCCCAAGAGTCGTCTTGTTCCAAATTACATACATCACCACCGCTGTAATTGCCAAGAACCACACGAGATTAGGAATTCCTAGGAAATTACCTAATACCAGTCTCGAATAATTATCAGCTAATGATCCAAGAGGTTGAGCTCCTAGAGCTTGACTGTTTATATATATTTGAAG
>JAAYFG010000045.1 GCA_012728335.1 Tissierellia bacterium
ACATTTATTAAAGACTTAATCTCCTCTTCAGAAATTTTTTCCTCTATGTCTTCAGAGTATTTACCTATTAATTTCAATACTATTGTCGTTGATAAAGAAAGCAATTTCACAAAAGGCGTAAATATTTTTGAAAATACATTTATAATTCCTACTGAACCAAATACTACTTTTTCAGCATTTTGCAGAGCTACCCTCTTAGGAACTAATTCGCCAAACACTAGTGATATGTAAGAAATAATCATAGTTACCACTACCATAGATATTGTAGCTGCATAAGGTACTCCCATCATTGTTAGTTTTGGTGCCCATCTAGATGAAATATTTGCTGCTGCAGAAGCACTCGATAGCATTCCTGCCAATGTGATACCTACTTGGATTGTAGATAAAAACTTAGTTTGATCACTTAGTAATTTTAATACTGCTATAGCTTTCTTGTTGCCTTCTTCTTCCATTTGTTTCAGTTTCGTTTTGTTTATTGACACAAAAGCCATTTCTGATGCTGCAAAAAAAGCATTAATTGCTGTCAATATGATAATAAAAATTATCTGAGGTAGCAAACTTCCAGAACCTCCATAATCGTCCATTCATAATCCTCCATATACTTAATAAGATACTATTATAGCATAAATATTGTATGTAATACTACAATCATGCTACATTTACGTAAATTCATGCGAATTCTATTTTTTTAATCATCGCATAGCATACATACCCCAAAATCAAAGCTGCTAAAACATCAGTAGCCCAATGTACACCTAATATTATTCTACTAAGTCCCATAATAAACCCTAATATAACCGCAATCGTATAAAAAACCCATTTGTAGTTTGGATATTTTTCACTTAGTATACTGGCAACTATTAGATAAAAACAAAAATTGGTCATTGTATGTCCGCTAGGAAAGCTAAAACCTGTCTGTTCGATTAGCATATACTTAAATGGGCGCATCCTATTAAACACTAGTTTAGTCAACTGATTTAAAATTCCCGTCAATCCTGTAGATAAACCTAATTTTAGCGCAATTATATAGTTTTTCCTATATATATAATATGCTACTAAAATGCCTATAAATGGTAAAAGAAATTCCAATGATCCTAAAAATGATATTACTTTCATTACATTAACTATGAAGTTGTTGTCTCTTATATCATTTAATATTTTGAAAACTTGACTATCAAAAGGTATCTCTGCTCCATTGTGAGATATTACATAGAGAGAAATTAATGCAAAAATCATTAGTGATGCAATTATTTTCTGATAATCGTTTTTCTTCAATTTCAATTTGATTATTTTAGTTACCTCCATATATAAAAACATAGCTCCTTGGAAAACCAAGGAGCTATAATTGTATCTTATATTACTTTATGTTAGCTAGGTTAACGTAAGTTTCGTATCTTTCCTTAGCGCTCTTTTCAGCTTCTTCATATAGACCTTCTGCTTCTTCAGGGAATGATCTCATAAGTTTAGTATATCTTACTTCGCCCATGATAAAGTCTCTAAAGCTTTCAGTTGGTTCTTTTGAATCAAGTACAAATGGATTCTTTCCTTCTTCTTTTAGTTCAGGATTGAATCTGTATAGGTGCCAGTAACCAGCATCTACAGCTTCTTTTTCTCTTCTAACTGATTTACCCATTCCATTTCTTAAACCGTGGTTTATACATGGAGCGTAAGCAATTATTAGAGATGGTCCATCGTATTTTTCAGCTTCGTTGATAGCTTTCAATGTTTGTGGCATGCTAGCTCCTAGAGCTACTTGTGCTACATAAACATAACCATAAGTCGCCATCATTAGTCCAAGGTCTTTCTTTCTAACTTTTTTACCTGATGCAGCGAATTGTGCAATAGCTGCTGTTGGAGTAGCTTTAGAAGCTTGTCCACCAGTGTTTGAATAAACTTCAGTATCAAATACTAAAATGTTTATGTCTTCACCAGAAGCTAATACGTGGTCAAGTCCACCGAATCCGATGTCATATGCCCATCCGTCTCCACCAAATATCCAAACTGATCTCTTGATTAGATAATCTTTTAAGTCATCTATAATTTGTACAAGTTCATTAGCTCTTGCATTATCAAGTTTTGTACCTAATAATGGAACTATTTTACCTGCAGCTAATTTTGTAACTTTAGGATCGTTCATATCAGCTAACCAGTTTTCGAAGTGTTCATTGAAATCAGATGCAATACCTAAGTCTAAGAATTCTTCCATAGTTATTTTAATTTTATCTCTAATTTGTCTTAGTGATAATGACATACCATAACCATATTCAGCATTGTCTTCGAATAATGAGTTACCCCATGATGGTCCTTTTCCTTCTGCATCTTTACAGTAAGGAGTAGTTGGAGCCGATCCACCCCAGATTGATGAACAACCTGTAGCGTTAGCAATCATCATTCTATCACCAAATAATTGTGTAACTAATTTAGCATAAGCTGTTTCACCACAACCAGCACAAGCTCCTGAGAACTCTAAATATGGGAATTTGAATTGGCTGTTTTTAATATTTGTAGGTTCAAAATTATCGCCTTTTGAAGTAACAGTCATTGCATATTTCCAATTATCTTCTTCGCCAGCAAGTTCGCCTTCAAATGGTTGCATAACAAGTGCTTTTTTCTTAGAAGGACAGATATCAGCACAGTTACCACAGCCTGTACAGTCTAGTGGAGATACTTGAATCTTGTATTCAAATCCTTCAGTACCTTTACCAATTGCTTTTTTAGTTTCGAATCCTTCTGGCTTATTAGCTACTTCAGATTCGTCTAATAAGAATGGTCTGATTGCAGCATGTGGACATACTAGTGAACATTGGTTACATTGGATACAGTTATCTGCAACCCAATGTGGAACATCAACAGCTATACCTCTCTTTTCGAAAGCAGCTGATCCTTGTTCGAAAGTACCGTCTTCAATTCCTGCAAAAGCACTTACTGGAAGGTCATTACCTTCTTGTCTGTTCATAGGACGTAGGATATTTTTGATGAAGTCTGGTTCGTTTGAATGATCTTCAACATCGTCAGCTATATCTTTCCATGCGTCTGGAACATTGATTTCAACAAGTGACTCAATACCACTATCAACAGCTTTGTAGTTCATGTTTACAATGTCTTCACCTTTAGAACCATAGTCATTAACTATAGCTTCTTTTAGTTTTTGAACTGCAACATCTAGTGGAAGTACTTCTGATAATTTAAAGAATGCAGCTTGCATTACCATGTTTGTTCTTCCGCCAAGTCCTACTTCTGCTGCTATTTTTGTAGCATTTATAGTATAGAATTTAATGTCGTTTTGAGCGATATATTTCTTCATATAGTTTGGTAAGTGAGAATCTAATTCTTCTTCTGACCAAAGTGTATTTAGAAGGAATGTACCACCTTTTTTAAGTCCTCTTAGTAAATCGTATTGATATACATATGATTGTTTTGAACATGACATAAAGTCAGATTCAGTTATTAAATAAGTAGACTTAATTGGTTCGTTACCAAATCTTAAGTGAGACATAGTTACCCCACCAGATTTTTTACTGTCATAGTCAAAATAACCTTGTGCATACATATCTGTACCATCACCTATTATCTTGATAGCACTCTTATTAGCACCTACAGTACCGTCTGAACCGAATCCCCAGAATTTACATTTAATAGTTCCAGCTGGTTCAGTGTTAATGATTTCATCTTCTTTAAGTGAAAGATGAGTTACGTCATCGTCAATACCAATAGTAAAGTTATTTTTTGGTTCATCAGCTGCTAAATTTTTGTAAACAGCTAATATTTGAGATGGAGTAGTGTTTTTTGAACCTAGTCCATATCTACCACCAATTATAATTGGTTGTTCTTCTTTATCGTAGAATATTGATTTGATGTCTAAGAATAATGGTTCTCCGATTGAACCTTTTTCTTTAGTTCTATCAAGTACAGCAATTCTTTTTACTGTAGAAGGAAGAACGTCAAAGAAGTATTTAGGAGCAAATGGTCTGTAAATATTAACTTTAACTATACCAACTTTTTCTCCTCTTTCAACTAAGTAATCAATAGTTTCTTCAATTGTATCAGTTACAGATCCCATAGCAACTATAATGTTTTCAGCATCTTCTGCTCCATAGTAGTTAAATGGTTTGTAATCTCTACCAGTAATTTTAGAAATTTCTGCCATATACTCAGCAGTTACGTCAGCAACTTCTTCATAGTATTTGTTAGAAGCTTCAACACCTTGGAAGTAAACGTCAGGGTTTTGAGCTGTACCTCTAGTTACTGGATGTTCTGGACTTAATGCTCTGTTTCTGAATTCTCTAACTGCATCATAGTCAAGTAATTTTGCTAAATCATCATACTCCATAACTTCAATTTTTTGAATTTCATGACTTGTTCTGAAACCATCAAAGAAGTGTAGGAATGGTACTCTAGTTTTGATAGATGTTAAATGTGCAACACTACCTAAGTCCATAACTTGTTGAACACTACCTGAAGCTAATAGAGCAAAACCTGTTTGTCTAGCAGCCATAACGTCTTGATGATCTCCGAATATTGATAATGCATGTGAAGCTAATGCACGAGCACTTACGTGGAATACTCCTGGTAGTAACTCACCTGCAATTTTGTACATATTTGGAACCATTAGTAATAGTCCTTGAGAAGCTGTAAATGTAGTAGTCAGTGCTCCTCCTTGTAGTGAACCGTGAACAGCACCTGCTGCTCCTGCTTCTGATTGTAATTCTTGTACTAATACTTCTTGTCCGAATATGTTTTTACGGCCAGCTGCAGCCCAAGCATCAACATATTCTGCCATGTTAGAAGATGGAGTGATTGGATAAATTGCTGCAACGTCTGTAAACGCATAAGATACGTGTGCGGCAGCCGTATTACCATCCATCGTCTTCATAACTTTTGCCATTAAAATACCCCCTATTTAGTCATTTATAATAAACCTTTTCATACTCACACATTCATATTATATACATATGTGATTAATTTTGCAATCGTTCGATAATAAATTTTATTTTTTTCTCATTTTGTTCATTCTATTCGTCAAACTATCAATTGCGCTTTCACCTAATGATTTTTGCTTATGATTTCTCGAAGCAACCTCAACTATCATTGCAGTATTACGTCCTGGTTTTACTGGAATAGTAATTTTAGGCAACATAATATCTAATATTGAAATAGTCTCTTCTTCAAAACCAGTTCTATCATATTCTTTTTGTTCATCCCAGTTTTCCAGCTCAATAACCAAATCAACCCTATTAGTCTTCTTAATTGAGGCAATACCATATAGCTTTTCTATATCTATTATTCCTATCCCTCTGATCTCCATAAAATGCCTTGTGATTTCTGGTGAAGTCCCACTTAAATAGTCATCTAATTTAATTATTTCAACTATATCATCGCTTATTAATTTATGTCCTCTTATAACTAAATCCAGTGCAGTTTCAGATTTACCTACTCCTGACTGCCCTGTAATCAAAACTCCAATATCGTTTACATTTACCAAGACACCGTGCACATGAGTCTTAGGAGACAATTTTGTGTCAATATAGTTAATAAGTCTATTTAAAAATGTTGCAGTCTTATGTTCTGTTCTCACAAGTGTAGTATTGTGTTTTTTAGCCACTTCAATTACTTCGTCAAATATCCAATTACCATTTGTAAAAACCAATATTGGAATATTATAAGATAAGAATTCATTCATTTTCTCACTTCTAGCTTTACTAGACAAATCATTTAAATATTCCCATTCTGCGTTACCAATAATCTGAATTCTCTTAGGTTCAAACTTCTTGTAATGACCAACTAATTGAAGCCCAGGTCTATTTGTTTCACTGGTATATATCTTTATATCTGAATGGTTCTCTGAAACGTACAAAACTTCAAATTTAAACTCATCTAGTAAATCATCTAATAAAAAATAATCCATGCTACCTCCATAACTCATTTTCTAAAATGATTGTATAACTGCTCAGCAACTGTCTTATTCATACCTTCAACTTGAGATAATTCCTCAATGCTTGCTTTTTTAATCTTGTCTATGCTTTGAAAATGCTGCATTAAACTCGCCTTTCTCTTAGGACCTATTCCTTTGATATCATCTAGTTCAGACTTAAATGTCACATTATGCATTCTCTGTCTGTGAAAATTAATGGCAAATCTATGAGCTTCTTCTTGAATCCTATAGAGCATTCTATGAAGCTGTGAGTCAATCTTCAAATTGTACTCTTTATTATTATAGATAATACCTCTCGTATTGTGAAAATCATCTTTTACTAAACCACACACAGGTATATTAATCCCTAACTCTTGAAGAACACTTTCAGCAATATTGACTTGTCCTTTTCCACCATCCATAATTATTAGGTCAGGGAATATAGTAAACGCATCTGGAGATTTATTCTCTGCCTTTTCCCTTTTGCCCCTTATAAAACGCCTTTCCAAGACTTCTCGTAATGAAGAATAGTCATCGTTACCAAACTCGCCCTTAATCCTAAATTTTCTATAGTCAGTCTTCCTACTTACTCCATTTTCAAAAACAACCATTGAACCTACTGCCTCAACTCCGGAAATATGTGATATGTCGTAAGCTTCTATCCTTATAGGAGTGCTTTCCAAGTCCAAAAGTTCCTGTAGTTCTCCTAGTATCATAAGGTTTTCTTGACGTTTCCTGTAGAATCTATCACCGTATTTTCTAAGCATGTCTTTGGCATTCTGTTTGACCATTTTTATTAAATCAGTCTTATCCCCACGCTTTGGAACAGTTATCGAGACTTTAACTCCCTTTTTATCGCTTAGCCATCTTTCAATTGCTTCTTTTTCTTCCAATTCCTTTTCTACAACTATCTCTCTGGGTATAAATGCACTTCCTAAATAGAATTGTTTCAAGAATGATGCTATTATTCCGTTCTGATCTGTGTGAAGTAAATCCTCGAGGATAAAATGTTCTCTTCCAACGATTTTCCCATTTCTCACAAAGAATATTTGTATTAATACTTCATCATCCCCTCTATCCATAGCGATTATATCTTGATCAATAAAACTTGCATTATCAATAATTTGTTTTTCGCTTAATAAGTTTAAGGACATGATTTTATCTCTGATTTCTGCCGCTTTTTCAAATTCTAAGTTTTTTGATAATTCTTTCATCTCACTGTCTAATTCAACTATTAGTGTGTCAGATTTCCCCTCCAAAAAACTCAGTATTTCTCTTATCATTAAGTTGTACTTATCTACATCTACTTCTCCCATACAAGGTGCTAAACACCTATTTATATAGAAGTTGAGACATGGTCTATTCAGTCTTTTTGTACCATCAAGTTTTAAATTACATGATCTAATCTTATACTTTTCAAACATGTATTCAATAAAATTATTTACAGCATAAGCACTAGGAAAAGGTCCAAAGTACCTAGCATTGTCTTTGGAAACTTTCCTAGTTTTCAGTAATCTTGGATACATTTCATTGGTTGTAACCTTAATATAAGGATACTGTTTATCGTCTTTAAGTAGAATATTATACTTTGGAGAATTGTCCTTTATCAAATGTGACTCCAATATCAAAGATTCAATTTCATTCTCCACAATTATATATTCAAATTCAACGATATTCTTTACCATCATCTCAACTTTAGTGCTCTTCGTTCCAGATGCAGTAAAGTATTGTCTTAATCTATTTTTTAAGGATTTAGCCTTACCGACATATATTATTTGGTCTAAACTATTTTTCATAATATAGACCCCAGGTAAGTCAGGTACCTTTTTTAACTCTTCTCTTATATCAAACAAATTCTCACCTAAATTGCTCTAGTTACTTTATACAGCCATTCTTTTTCTTCTTCATTCAATAGATGATTTAGCTTATTATAAACTTCTTCATGATAGTCATTTAAATACGCTTTTTCGTCTTCTGTCAACATTTCAACTTTTATGGCATCTACATCAAATGGAGCAAATGAAACTACTTCAAACCTTCTAAATTGTCCATCTCCATTTTTTTCATCATCTACAACAAAAACTAGGTTTTCGCTTCTTATGCCATGTTTTCCTTCTTTATAAATTCCTGGTTCATTGGAGACTAACATCCCTGGTAATAACTCTACTGGTAATCCCTTAGGAGCAATTCTATGAGGTCCTTCATGTACTCCTAATACAAATCCTACTCCATGACCTGTTCCAGATTTATAGTCCATTCTATGCTTCCATATAGGTGCTCTACTTAAAGCATCCAGTGATTGTCCACTAGCTCCAGCTAAAAATACTGCACTACCTAAATTGATATGTCCTTTTAATACTAAAGTGAAGTCTGTCATTTCTTCTTCTGTAAGTTTTCCCAGTGCAAATGTTCTTGTTATATCAGTAGTACCACCGTAGTATTGTCCACCAGAATCTACAAGATATAATCCTTTATTCTCCAAATTGCTATAATTATCTTCAACTGCTCTATAATGCATCATTGCAGCATTAGGACCATAAGCGGATATTGTATCAAAGCTTGGACTAATGAATAATTCCTGTTCTCTTCTAAATTCTTCCAGTTTTTGTTCAACGATTATTTCGTTTAACTCAGTCTTATCTTCGTAATTTTTAAGCCAATACATAAACTTTGTAAGTGCAGCACCATCTTTAATGTGTGTTTCTTTAATATTAGCTATTTCCACTTTATTTTTAATGGCTTTCATATTGGTAGTCACATTTACTTCATCTACTACTTTATTTGACTTGTCTATTGATTTATAGATTTTTCTGTTCACTTTTGATTTATCAAGAGATATCACAGAATCTCTTATTCCATTTACAAAACCAAAAATTGCACTATAGTCTTCTATGTCTACTCCATTTTTCCCTAATTCTTCTTGTGTTTCCAATGTGATTTTCTTTAAATCAGTAAATAGAAAAGCGTACTCGTCAGTTACAATTCCGTAAGAAACTAGAACTGGAGTATTTAATATATCGTTACCTCGAATATTATACAGCCAGCAAATATCTTCCAGTGATGTAAGAAGTAGGTTTTCAATACCTTTTGACTTCAATTGTTCTCTGACTTCAGATAGTTTTTCAGCAGCTGATTTTCCAGCATATTTAAAATCTAACAAAAATGCTAGTTCACTTCCCGCTTCAGGTCTATCTGACCAAATATCACTTATTAAATCTAATGAATCTAATATTACTATCGATTTTTCCATCATTTTTTTATCGATTACTTCATATTCATTTTGTGACACTAATACTCCATCAAAACCTATGCTCGATTTTTCAGGAAGTACTTCATACATCCAGTCTATATAATTAGGGTATCCTGGTGTATCCATTTTCATTAATTTAAATTCAGAATCTGAAATTTGCGCTTCCGCTTGAATGAAATATCTGCCATCTGTCCAAAGCTTTGCATCATCTTTGGTAATAACAGCCAATCCGTTAGAACCAGTAAAGCCCGTAACCCATTGTCTCAGTTTGTAATTCTCTGGAAGGTATTCAGATTGATGTGGATCCGATGAAGGAATAACATAGGCGTCTATCTCATATTTCTCCATTGCATCTCTAATTAGTTTAATTTTTTCATTCGTGTTCATATCTCAGTTCCTTTCTAGTTTATATTTATCTCATTATACCATTATACTATTAAAATGAAAATCTTGGTGCAATAAAAAAACTGTAGTGACTTTTGTCACCACAGTTTTCTATATCAATTAGAATAATCCAATTATCTCTCCGTTTGGAAGTATATCCATATTATCAGCTGCTGGTACTTTTGGAAGTCCTGGCATAGTCATAACATCACCTGTTAAAGCTATGATGAATCCAGCACCTTTTGCAACTCTTAGTTCTCTAACTTCAATTCTAAATCCTTCAGGTCTACCTAAAAGTTTTGGATCGTCAGAAAGTGAATATTGAGTTTTCGCCATACATATTGGCATTTTATCTAATCCTAATTTTTCAAGATTAGCAATTTCTTTTTTAGCTGCTTTAGAGAAGTCTACTCCGTCAGCTCCGTACATTTCTTTAGCTATAGTTTCAACTTTAGATTCAATTGAATCATTTACATCATATATTTGTTTGAATTCATTTTGGTTATTTTCAGCAAGTTCAACAACTTTTTTAGCTAATTCAATAGCTCCGTCTCCACCTTTAGCCCAAACTTCTGCTCTAACTGCTGAAACTCCATTAGCTTCACATAGTGCAACTAGTGTTTCAAGTTCTTTTTCTGTATCAGTTGGGAATTGGTTAATTGCAACTACTGGTTCTAAACCGAATTTCTTCATGTTTTCTATATGTTTTTCTAAGTTTACATAACCTTTAGTTAATTGGTCAATATTTTCAACGCCTAATTCTTCTTTAGTAGCTCCACCGTGGTGTTTTAAAGCTCTAACAGTTGCAACTATCACTGCTACGTCTGGTTTCAAATTACCGAATCTAGCTTTGATGTCACAGAATTTTTCTGCTCCTAAGTCAGCACCGAATCCAGCTTCTGTAATAGTGTACTCAGCTAATTTTAATGCAAGTTTAGTTGCAGTAAGTGAGTTACAACCATGAGCAATATTAGCAAATGGTCCACCATTAATTAATGCTGGTGTATTTTCAAGCGTTTGAACTAAGTTAGGGTTGATTGCATCTTTCATAAGAAGAGCAACTGCACCTTCTGCTTTAAGA
>JAAYFG010000046.1 GCA_012728335.1 Tissierellia bacterium
CTTTTTTATGCTACAGCTTGCAATTTTCTATAAACTACAGGACTTTTCCATCCTAATCTCTTCTTGATTCTCTTATTATTGTAATAGTAAATATACTTGATTATTGCCTCTTTAAGTTCCTCATAACTTCTATATATTTTTAGCAGTTCCATCAGGAATGAATAATGCAATTAATTTAATTGTTGGTGCATTATTAATAGGTGGTGACATGGAGTGTATACAAAGTTAGTAGCTATTAATATAGGGATATTTAGAGTCATTAAGAAAGTAGATACTAGTATTAGAAACTAATATAAATGGTTTTTCTTTTTTGTACTTGAATTGTCAAGTCAACTGCAACACACTTTCAAAATATACTTCATAAGGAGTTTTCCAACCCAAACACTTACGAGGACGCTTATTCAGTTTATCAACACATTCTTTTACATATTCATTAGTTCTATCGTCTATACTAATCTGCTTAGGAAAATATTCTCGTATTAAGCCATTAGTATTTTCATTACTACCACGTTGCCAAGGATGATGTGGAAATGGAAAATAGAACTTGACATCATCTAGCTCTTTGCTGATTTCTTCATGTTTGCTAAATTCTTTTCCTCTATCAGGTGTAATGGTGTACAGTGGATTATTTTTGAATATTTTTATCATGCTATTTTTGACATTATTTGAGGTTTTACGTTCTAGTTTTTCACACAGAAGATAGCGGCTCTTTCTGTCAACTAGTGTTAGTAAACACGCTTGACCTACAAGCCCTAAAACTGTATCAGCCTCCCAATCACCAATTCGATCTCTTGTATTAGCTTGTTTGGGACGATCAGTAATTAAATTTGTAATTTTAATCTTCCCTCTCTTTTCAATGTGATTTTTTGTATGACGTGTTTTCCCTCTATGTCTTAATTTTCTAATTGCTCCTCGATTTCCACTTGATAATCCTTTATCGTCAAAGACTCCTGCATACACACCACGATATATTGTATTAGCACTTATTGAAATACTATTATTTTCCAGCTTTAAACGATTTGATATTTGTTCTGGTGACCATTGTAGCTCTAAAAATAAATACTTAACCTTGGATAAGACAGAAGTATCAGATAATATTTTTCTTCGTTTACATTTTTTTCTTCTCTTTGTATACTTTTCCTGGGCTTGAGAAGGACTATATTCACCATTTATAGAATTTCTCTTGATCTCTCTAGATATAGAAGATTTATTTCGATTTAGACATTTAGATATTTCTGTTATTGATAGACTCTTTCCTAATAAATATAATATCTTTTCTCTTTCGCTTATTGTAAAATGATTATAATAACTCATATTTCCTCCTTTAATAGTTTGTCTCGTAAACACTATTATATTGGATTTATGAGTTATTTTAAATATTGTTGCACTTAGATTGTATATTCAAGAACTAAAAATATTGACCTAATATAAATAATAGCTTATAATATAAACATATATTTACAAAGGGTGATTATATGACAAATAGAGAAAAGGAAATATTGGAGATTATAAGAAATAATCCTCAAATTTCACAAAATGATATTGCAAAAAAACTTAATATCACAAGATCATCTGTGGGAGGTCATATAGCTAATTTAATTGAAAAAGGTTATATCGTTGGAAGAGGATACATTATTTCCAATAGCGATTATATAGTCATTATTGGTGGAGCTGATGTTGATATAGTTGGTAAACCTTTTAATAAATTGATAGAAAAAGACTCAAATCCCGGTAAAATAACTTATTCAGTAGGGGGAGTAGGTCGAAATATCGCTGAAAATTTAGCTAAGCTAAAGGTGGATACAAGACTTTTAACGGCAATAGGAAACGATAGAAATGGCGATTTGATAAAAGAGAACGCCATGGTTAACAATATTGATATTCAACATTCAATTTTTTCGGATTCACATGAAACTGCAACCTATCTAGCAATTTTAGA
>JAAYFG010000047.1 GCA_012728335.1 Tissierellia bacterium
ATATAGTGCCCCAACTGGGTTGTGAGCTAATGCTCTATCTTTTACAACGATTGTCGTTACCATTGCTTCTGAGTATTTATAGAACATGGAATCGTGTCCTACACATAGTCCTAAAACTATATTGAAATCTGTTTTTTCCTTGTTTAGAAACATAGCTTGAGCAACTGGATTGCATATTACTTCATATGTTCCAGGTCTGACTTTTTCTTCGTCTTTCAGTCCCGCTTTTTCTTTAGGTATCCCTCCAGTTTTGCACATTATACTGACTAAGTTTAAATCGTTTTTTCTAAATATTTCCGCTAATATGCTAGCTTCTTTTCTAAGTCCACTACAAAAAGCTAATCCTATTTTCTTAAAACCAAGTCTTTTGCAAAATTCAATAGTTTCTTTTACCCTAGACCACTCGCCATAACCATCAGCTTCTATTTTTGCACTTTCTATGTAGAAGGCATGATTTTCTTCTTTCATTATTTCGGCAAATGCCTTTTCATATAATTCTTCGTCATCCATTGGGCAAAATTTAGGTTGATGAGCTTTCTCCTCATCTCTACATGCGTAGACTCTACATCTTTCACAATCCATATATAACACTCCAATTCTCTAATTAAGATAATTTTACATATTTCCACTTATCAGTTCTGAAACGCAATGTTACTCCTGCCCATCTTACTAATTGATCCACAAACATTGCTATCCATGCGCCCTTCAGTCCCAATCCAACAGTATATACCAATACATAGGCAACACTTAATCTAACGACTACTACAGAGAAGAAAGTTATTATAAGTGTCCACACGGTATCTCCTGCTCCACGTAGTCCCCCAGCCAAACAAAGTTGAGAGGCCTGGAAAGGTTGTATAAATGCCATAAGTCTTAATATATCAATAGATTGAACTATAATTGCCTGGTCCTGAGTGTATAATGCCGTTACGTGTTTCCCAAAGAAGAAGAACAGCACTCCTATAAATGTGGCAAATATGAAAGCTAATCTATTAGCTATTATCATATATTCTTTTGCTTTATCAGGCTTGTTTTCACCTAAACTCTTTCCTACTAATGTGGACGACGCTATACCAAATGCTTGCCCCGGTGAAAAACTTAGTGATAGTATATTCAGAGTAATTTGATGTGTTGCAAGAGCAAGAGTTCCCAATCCAGAAACTATTCTTATAAACATTATTACCCCTACCCTAAAAGCAACTTGTTCCATTGCTGCAGGTCCACCGACTGCAAATAGATTTTTCACTATACTATTATTGAATCTAAACTTTTCTTTGAAATCTATAGCTATAATTCGCTTTTTACTTAACAGTATTGTTGTTAAAACAATACTTGCAACTATATGAGCAAAAGTTGTGGAAATCCCTGCACCTAATACTCCTAATTTTGGTGCTCCAAAAAGACCAAAAACTAAAATTGCATTACCGATAACATTAAGTAAGTTCACTGAAATATTTACCATCATTGGCGTTTTAGTATCTCCAGCACCTCTAAATGACGCAAATATTGCTAAGTTATAACCTTGGAATAAAAATCCAAATATTACAACTCTAAAGTACCCTAAACCAACATTAATAGCATCTGCTTCAGCACCTATAATTCCCATTAAGTTTTCAGAAAACGACAATCCAATAGCTAAAAAAGGTATAGCTAAAAATAGTACGGTAACTAAAATAACGTGTTTAACTACAGGTTGTATCTTCTCTGGTTTATTTGCTCCAAAATATCTTGCTATCAATGCAGTGCCGCCTGTACTCAATGCTTGAGCCAATGCAGTTCCTATAAACATAACTTGATTTGTTATCCCTATAGCAGCAATTGATGGAGTTGTAATGGAGGCAACATCACTATTACCTACCATTATCATATCCACCATACCAAATAAATTACTTATTACAAGTTCTAACAAAACTGGCAAAGCCAGTAAAATAACACTTTTCCTCAACTGTTCCTTTGACAAATCACTGTCCATTTACTCACCCCATATATTCCTATTCAACAGAATTCAATCTATCTAGCACAGTCTTTCTAATTGATTCTATTTTATTGTTTGCTGATTCTTCTGTATCAGACTTAGAATATATATATAATTTTATTTTAGGTTCTGTACCTGATGGTCTCACACAATACCAAGAACCATCGTCTAAAATATATTTAAGAACATTAGATTTTTCAATTCCTGTCTCGTCTAATAGATAGTCTATTGTTTTTTCAAGTTTCATTCCGTCTAACTCCATAACTGGAGTTTCTCTTATGGAATCCATCATTCGTGCAATTCTCTTTTGACCTTCTAGTCCTTCAAGCACTAGTGATATCAAGTTTTCTTTGTAATATCCATAAGTTTCATACATTTCGTAAAGGGCATCAACTAAGTTAATCCCTTTCTTTTTATAATATGCAGCCATTTCTGCTATCATCATAGAAGAAACTACCGCATCTTTATCTCTTACATAATCGCCATAAGTGTATCCTATGCTTTCTTCATAACCAAATATGAAATTATACTCTTTTGTCTTATCCCATTCATTAGGAAGAGCACAAATGTTTTTAAATCCAGTAAGGGTATCAAACATTTTAACTCCGTATTTTTCACATACAGGTTTGGCCATTTCTCCGGTCACAATGCTCTTAACTATAGCACCTTTCTCTGGAAGCTTGTTATTAGCAACTAATTGATTCAGTATATAATCGATTAATAGTGCACCAGTTTGATTACCGTTAAATGCGTAATAATCTCCTTTGCTGTCTTTTCCCATCATTGCTACTCTATCACAGTCAGGATCAGTTGCAATCAATATATCTGCATCAATTCTCTTAGCTAGTTCTAAAGATAAGTCAAATGCTTCGACGCTTTCAGGATTAGGGTATCCTACAGTTGTAAAATCCCCATCTGGAAGTTCTTGTTCCTTAACAACATTGACATTAGTAAATCCTCTTTCACTTAAGACATGTCTAACAGGTAAGTTTCCAGTACCATTTAGTGGAGAATAAACTATACTTATATTTTTGTCTATATCTTCATTTATCGTCTTATTAAGAACTTCTCTATAATATGCCTCATCTAACTCTTCGCCAATTATATTTATCATTCCATTGGCAACTGCTTCATCATAATCTGTAGTTAAAACATCACCAAATTCAATATTGGAAATTTCATCTAAGATTTGATCTGCTATAGAGTCTAATATTTGAGAACCTTCTTCCCAGTAAACCTTATATCCATTATACATTTTAGGATTGTGAGAAGCTGTAATTACGATTCCTGAAATAATTTTTAGACTTCTTACTGCATATGAAAGCATCGGTGTTGGTCTTATATCTGGAAATAAATGTACCTTTATATTATTTGCAGCTAGTACTGAAGATGTAATTACTGCAAATTCATCTGATTTATTTCTAACATCATAAGCTATAGCTACTCCTCTTTCCATAGCTTCTGGACCATATTTAATAATAGTTTGAGCCAATCCTTGAGTAGCTAGTGAAACAGTGTATTTATTCATTCTATTAGTTCCTGCACCTATTTTCCCTCTAAGTCCAGCAGTACCAAATTTTAAATCAGTATAGAATCTATCCTTTATTTCCTCTTCATCATCTAATGCTCTTAATTCATCTTTAGTTTCTTCATCAATTATTTCAGAATTCAGCCATTCATCATAAACATCTTTGTAATTCATTGCTATTCCTCCTCGCTATATGATTTCTATAAATTGTGCATCAGTTATATTGCCTAAATCTTCTGCACTTAATTCCACTTGTATTCCAACTTTTCCTGCACTTACTATAATCTTATCTAAATCTAGTGCTGAAGAATTGATGAAAGTCTTAAATTGTTTCTTCATTCCTACAGGTGAACAACCACCTCTTATATATCCAGTCGTTCTAAGTAAATCCTTTTGATGTATCATCTGAATTGACTTTACATTGGCGGCCTTAGCTGCTTTTTTTAAGTCCAATTCGCTATTGACTGGAATTACAAATACAAAATTATCATTCTTATGTTCAGTTACTAGGGTTTTAAACACTTTATCAGGGCTTTCACCTATAAGTTCAGCCACTGTATTCCCATCCACACCTTTTTTTGAATCATAGTTAAGTATTCTAATATCAATTTTATTTGCTTCTAATACTCTAATTGCATTAGTCTTTATTTAAATCACCTACCTGTTTGTCCCGAAATATTAAAATAAATTAGTCCTTTGTAGTTTGAATTGTTGTTAAACCACTTATTTAAATTGCATTTTTGAAGTTTACCATTTTTTGAAAAGAAGATATCATCACCTTCAAGTCCAGTGATAGTAATCCACGAATAGTTTAACAGATCTATTCCAACATCATATGATTGCATCATAATTGGATGATCATTTAAAAGGGCATTTTTTATGAACTCCTTACATTCTCCATAAAAATATCCTGGATAATAAACTTCTGTGTTTATTTCCAAGCCTCTTTTTCTAGAGAAAGTCATTATATATCTGTTCATATTTTTTATATTGATGAAGCCAGTGCTTCTATAGACATATGATTGGATAAAATTACGTAAAAAATTAAGATACTCTTCCATAACTATTTCATTTCTACCAAGAGTTCCTAAATCATCGGAATGCTTGTTCAATTCATATATTAAACAATTAGTTAATGCAATGGATCCACTTGAGAAATCACTTATAAAAGCAGTATCTTTTAAATATTCATCTATCCAGTATTCATCGCCACCGTAGAACTTATTATCTACGGAAATAAAGTCGTCATAATTTTTTATACTATAAAAACTCATCTCATCACCATAATTTAATTATAGCACATATTATAGCCAATTTTAACCTAATATCAATAATCTAAAAATGAACAATCAAAAAGTCCATGACCTAAATCATGGACTTTAATTGTAAGAGAAAACCCCAGTTAGACTGGGGGTTCAGTTAAGCTTTAGCGTTGAGAAACAAATAAAAAATACCTCCATGATAAAATAGTTTTAGTCTGCCAACTAAAATTAAAAATCAAGGAGGTTTTTTAAAATGAAAATAAAAGATATACATA
>JAAYFG010000048.1 GCA_012728335.1 Tissierellia bacterium
CTAATAGGTCGAAGACTTGACCAAAGAAAATAAATGTCTTAGTAATGTTTGTAGTTAAGGTTTTTTTAATCTGGTGATGATAGCTAAAGGGAAACACCTGTACCCATACCGAACACAGCAGTTAAGCCTTTAAACGCCGATTGTACTTGGTTGGTAACGACCTGGGAGAGTAGGTAGTCGCTAGTAAATATAGAACTCTATTCAATTTAGAATAGAGTTTTTTTATGCTCTAAAATAGCTTATATGGTATAATTATGGAAGATAGGATGTGTAGATATGTTGATTTCAAAAGAACTTGTTGAAGAGATTCTAGAGATGAAACTACCGAGATGGGATGAATTTCCTAATTTTGATATATATAGTGACCAATTGATAAATATAGTAGAAGATAGCTGTAAACCAATATATATTGATAAAGAAAGAATTATAACTAAATCAATGGTTAATAACTATGTTAAATTATATAGAATGCCAAAACCTGAAAAGAAGAAATATGGTAAAGTTCAAATAGCTTATTGCCTAATTTTGACGATATTAAAAAGTGTTTTGACTATTGATGAAATAATTGATGGAATAGAATTAATGTCAGAAAATGAAAGAGTAGAAGAAAATTACGATTTGTTTTGTGATGAATTTGAGAGATCTATTAAAGAAGTCTTTATTCCTATGTTAGATTATACAGATGAATATCATGTGGCTGAATTAAACTTAGATAGGAAAAACTTAGGAGTTGCTTTAATATGTAAGTCTCTTTCTTATAAACTACTTATTGAATTGATATTATATGAAAGAAATCAGGGGAAAGATAAAATAACACAATAATTGTATATTTAATGTGATTATCTAATATTGATTGGGTATAATAATAGATAGTGATAGGAGTTATCATTTAAAATATATGGAGGTGTTTTTTTGATGAATAATTTTATAGGTAAAAAACTTGAGGAATTCGTAGTTCCTGCATATCATAATGGGGAATTTGTACAATATAGTGATAAAGATTTATTAGGAAAATGGAGTGTACTATTCTTCTATCCAGGAGATTTTACATTTGTATGTCCAACAGAATTAGAAGACTTAGCTAATCATTATGATGAATTCCAAAAAATTGGTGCTGAAGTGTATTCAGTTTCTACAGACAGTGAGTTCGTTCATAAAGCATGGAAAGATAAATCAGACGCAGTAAGTAAAGTAAACTATCCAATGTTAGCTGATAGAGCATTTGTACTGTCTAATATGTTAGGCGTTTTAATACCAGAAGATGGACAAGCACTTAGAGGATCATTTGTAATTAATCCATTAGGTGAGATAGTAGCATATGAAATACATTCTCCAGGAATTGGAAGAAGCGCTAAAGAACTTCTTAGAAAAGTTAAAGCAGCTCAATTTGTTCATGAACACGGAGATCAAGTATGTCCAGCTAATTGGGAACCAGGTGACGATACACTTACTCCAGGAATTGACTTAGTTGGTGAAATCTAAATTGACTTTAAACTACCATTTAAATATGGTAGTTTTTTTTTGTAAGAGAAAACCCCCAGTTAGACTGGGGGTTCAGTTAAGCTTTAGCGTTGAGAAACAAATAAAAAATACCTCCATGATAAAATAGTTTTAGTCTGCCAACTAAAATTAAAAATCAAGGAGGTTTTTTAAAATGA
>JAAYFG010000049.1 GCA_012728335.1 Tissierellia bacterium
ATGGTTGAAACCATGTACGAATTAGAAGGTGTAGGACTAGCTGCTCCACAAGTTGGTATTTTAAGAAGAGCAGTTGTTATCGATATAGGAGACGGACCCATCAAAATGGTTAATCCTGTAATACTTGAAAGAGATGGCAAAATTGTAGATGTTGAAGGATGCCTTTCTGTACCAGGTAAAAGCGGAATTGTAGAAAGACCTGAAACTTTAAAAGCGGAATACACTGATGAGAATAGTGAAAGAATACAAATTGAAGCTGAAGGATTTTTAGCTAGAGCAATATGTCATGAACTTGATCATTTAGATGGAGTGTTATATACTGACTTAGCTCTTAAAATCGCAGATGTTGGAGAAATTACCGAAGAAGATATTGAAGAATTTACAGAGGTATAATATGGATATAATTTTCATGGGAACACCAGGCTTTGCAGTTCCTGCATTAAAAAAACTCAATGAAAAACATAATATAGTTTTGGTAGTTACTCAGCCAGACAGAGTTAACAGCAGAGGCAATAAAGTAACTTACAATCCAGTTAAACAAACTGCACTGGACTTAGGGCTTGAAATCTTCCAACCAGAGTCAATTAACACTGATGAATCTGTAGAATATTTGAAGCAATTTCCTTGTGATATGATTGTTGTTGTTGCATATGGTCAAATCATTAGAAAAAATGTAAGAGATATTCCAAAAATCAATATCGTAAATATACATGCATCGCTACTTCCTAAGTATAGAGGAGCTGCACCTATCAATTGGGCAATAATCGACAGAGAAGTAAAAACTGGAGTATCAATTATGCAAGTAGGTGAAGGCCTTGATACTGGAGATGTATATTTGACTAGAGAAACGGTGGTTGGAAGTAAGACTGTCGGAGAACTATTTGATGAATTATCAATTCTAGGTGCTGAAGGAATAGACGCATATATGGAATTAGATAATGAATCTCAACTTAATGGTGTTAAACAAGACGATAAACTTTCTAGTCATTCACCTAAGATTTATAAGGAAATGGGTCATCTTAAATTTGATGAATATGATGTGAACAGGATAATTGGATTGGTTAAGGGTTTAAGTCCTAAACCTGGAGCGTATGTAAACTATAAAGATCAAACTATGAAAATAATCAATGGTGAAATTGATAGTAATTTGAACTATGATGGTCAGTTAGGACAGATTGTAAACATTACAAATACTGATTTTACGATTAAATGTATAGGTGGTAATATAGTAGTAAATACTATTCAAATGCCTAATAAAAAAATTATGAGCGTTGAAGATTATTTAAGAGGTAATAGTATAGAAATAGATGTATTATTAGCATAAAATATCTATGAAATTAAGCATCTAGCTTTTCTATTTAATAAAGGAGAGATTATAAGGATGTGAAAGCATCCTTTTTATTATGGATAAACAGAGAGAATACGCACTAAAGAAACTTATTAAAATCAATGAAAACAGATCATTTTCTAGTGAATTACTAGGTGATTTGAACTATGAGTTTAGTTTACAAGAAGCTGGATTCATACGCACTATAATAATGGGTACTATAAAAAATCAAATGTATATGGATTACTTAATAAAGAAATTGTCCAAAGTGAGATTTAAGAAAATCCATACTTCAATTTTGAATATTCTTAGAATGTCTCTGTATCAATTAATTTATATGGAGCATATACCTGAAAGTGCCGTTATAAATGAAGCGGTAAATCTTGCTAAAAAATATGGACACAAAGGTAGTTCAGGCTTTGTTAATGGTGTTCTACGTAATTTTGTAAGGAACAAAGAAGAATATATGGATTTATCTTCTTTAGATAAAATTGAAAGACTTTCCACAGAATTTTCATATCCAGAATATATAATCAGGCTATGGGAAGAAGAAAGAGGAGAAGGATTAGAAGACCTGCTGAAGTTCTTAAATACGGAATCTGAGTTTTCAATTAGAGTAAATACACTTCTAACTACTAAGGAAAAGTTAATAGAAGATATTGAGAATATGGGAATAGAAGTAAAAGAGTCAAATATCTCTAATGATGCCCTTATTGTTTCAAATCCTAATAAAATCATCAATAGCGAGCTCTTTAAATCTGGGCAATTCTACATACAATCTGAAAGCTCTATAAAAGTTGGTGATGTAGTTGAGCCAAACAAAAATGATATCATAATTGATATGTGTGCTGCACCAGGTGGCAAAAGCACACACTTAGCGCAGAAAACAGACGATATGGCTGAAATTTTAGCATTTGATATATATGATGCAAAACTTAATAAGATAAAAGAGAACTGTAATAGACTTAAAATTAAGTCTATTACAACGTCTTTAAATGATGCCACTGTCTATAATAAAAAATATGATGAATATGCAGATATAGTTCTTATAGATGCTCCTTGTTCCGGTTTTGGATTGCTGAGAAAAAAACCTGAGATAAAACTATTTAGGACTGAGCAAGATATAGAAGAATTAGTAGCAATACAGAATGATATTTTAAATGTAGCTAAAAACTACGTAAAAGTCGGAGGAAACCTTATTTACAGTACTTGTACTATTAATAGACATGAAAATGAAGATAATGTAGAGAAGTTTTTAAAAGAAAATGAAAACTTTAAGTTAATATCAATAGAAAATCAAAGATATATTAAATACATTCCTAATATTCATGGTACTGACGGCTTTTTTATAGCTAAATTAGAGAAAATAAGTTAAAATAGTATTGAGGTTTGATAATGATACTGAATAATTTAAATGAAACTGAACTTCGAGAATTGATGAGCACAATTGGAGAAAAACCCTTTAGAGGAAGCCAAATTTTTGAATACATCAATAGGCATTATGATTATAATATAGATGATTATGAATTATTGCCGAAGAAGTTAAGGACGAAAATTAATGGACAATTTCATATTAGTAGTATAGAGATACTTGAATACCTAAGTTCTGAATTAGATAGTACTAAAAAGTTACTGTATAAATTAGAAGATGGAAATATCATTGAAGGAGTATTACTAGAATATAAGCATGGTTTTTCGCTATGTGTATCTACTCAAGTTGGTTGCAGAATGGGATGTGTGTTCTGCGCGTCTACAAAAGGTGGATTAGTTAGAAGCTTAGAGCCTTATGAAATAACTTCACAAGTCTATTTGACTGAGAAAGAATTTGATATCAATATCTCTAATATAATCCTTATGGGGAGTGGAGAGCCTTTTGATAATTATGAAAATACAATGAAAGCACTATCCCTATTACATGCCGAAAAAGGTAAGAACATGAGTTATAGAAATATGACAATTTCTACTTGTGGAATAGTCGATGGCATAAATAGATTGAAAGAAGAGAACAAACCTATAAATCTAGCGATATCAATTCATAGTTTTGATGATATTGAAAGAAGTAAAATACTTCCTATTAATAGAAAGTACAATATTTCAGAAGTATTAGAATCAGCACGAGACTATGCAGACTCTACTGGTAGGAGAGTTACTTTTGAATATACGGTTATAGATGGGGTAAATAATAGAAATAGCGATATAGAATTAATAAAAAATAGCATTAGGGGTATAAACTCAAATGTTAATTTAATTGCTTTAAACCCTATTAAAGAGTATGATAGTAAAAGAGTTACTGACAAAAGCCTTTACAGATTTAAGAGTGATTTAGAACGACAAAATGTAAATGTCACTATAAGGCGAGAATTAGGGAGCGATATTAGCGCTTCATGTGGACAGTTGAGACGTGAATTCTTAGCAACTAAAGAGGGGTGTACTGATGAAGTATGAAGTGATTACCGATGTCGGTAAGAAAAGAGAAAACAATGAAGACTTTTACTATATTCCCAGTAGTCTAGATAAACCACTATTTGTAGTTGCAGATGGAATGGGAGGACGTAAAGGCGGAGAAGTGGCCAGTAAAATGGCAATTACTTCTGTAATCAATCATATTGATTTCATCGATAGCTATAAGTCCATAGATGATTTAGAGGAAGCTTTTATTAGGGCTTTTAAATCAGCAAATGAAGAAATATACAAAAAAGCATCAGCTGATGAAAAATATGAAGGCATGGGAACTACATTGACAGTTGCCTATATTTACGATGATGTAATTCTATTAGGAAATGTTGGAGATAGTAGATCTTATGCAATAAGTGAATCAGGAATTATGCAATTGACAGATGACGATTCACTAGTTAATGATTTACTTAAAATGGGTGAAATAACTGAAGTGGAAGCAAGAACTCACCCTAAACGTAATGTTATTACTAATGCTGTTGGAACTAAAGAAGATTTAGATATAAGTTTAGTTAGGTATGAATACGCTGAGGGCGAATATCTTTTACTTTGCACTGATGGAGTAACTGATATGCTAACAGATGAAGAAATACTTAGCGCATTTCAAGAAAATGAAAGTATTGAAGATGTTAAATCAGATTTATTGAAGAAATCACTTGAAGCAGGTGGCAGAGATAATATTACATTTATTATTATTTGTTTAGAGGGTGGTGTTGATAGATGATAGGTACCATATTAGGAGAGAGATATGAGATACTTGAACGCATCGGTGGCGGTGGTATGGCAGATGTGTACAAAGCTTATTGTAAAATATTAGATAGAGTAGTAGCAGTTAAAGTATTAAAGCAAGACTTTGCAGACGACAAAGACTTTGTTGGTAAATTTAAAAGAGAATCCCATTCAGCGGCAAAACTTACTCATCCAAACATAGTAAGTGTTTTTGACGTTGGTGATGAGGTCGTCGAAGGAAAGCATGTCTATTATATTGTTATGGAGTTTATTGATGGAAAGACTCTTAAAGAAGTTATAAAAGATGCAGGACATCTTTCAGTAGATAAATCTATTTACTACTTAAAGGAGATTGCAGATGCTCTTAGAGTTGCACATAACAACAATATTGTGCATAGAGATATAAAACCACAAAATATAATGGTAACGAAAGACGACACAATAAAAGTAACGGATTTTGGTATTGCAAAAGC
>JAAYFG010000050.1 GCA_012728335.1 Tissierellia bacterium
GATGTAGTTCTATTATACCTTTTGTGAGTGCTAGCCCTATTCCTGTCCCTATTCCCATGTTTATTGAGTTTAGCTGATTAGTTTGATAGAATCTGTCAAATATTTTTGATAGCTCACTATTGCTTATTCCAGTGCCACTATCTTTAACTTCTATTATAGCGTAATCATCTGTCTTGCCAACAGTTATAGTGATAGTTCCTTCTTCATGTGTATGTTTAAATGCATTTGAAAGAAGATTATTTATAACTTTTTGCATTTGCTTACTGTCAAACCATACATCAATAGTACTAATTTCTCTAACAAAATTTAAATTAATTTGACGAAGATATGCATACTCTAGAAAGTATGAATAGTTTTCATGTAAAAAATCTACAAGATCATGTTTAGATACTTTAATGCTCATAAGGCCCTCTTCTTGCTTCTTGAAGTCTAGTAACTCAGCTATTAGGTCTTTTAGTTGATTACTACTTTTATAAATTTGTAGTACTTTGTTATATATAGCAGGTGGAATATTTGGGGCTTGTAATAATACTTCAGTTTGTCCCATTATAAGTGTAATAGGGGTTCTAAACTCGTGAGAAATATTAGTAAAGAATCTTAGTTTAGTCTGATTAAGTTCCTCTACATCCCTTATATGTTTTTGTTCATATTTTAGTGCCGTTTTTAACTTTATACGTTCTTTATATGTCCTGATTATCGTAAATAAGCTAATTAGAATAATTAAAGCATATATTATATAGGCCATCCCAGATTTATAAAAGGGGGGTAAAACTTTTATATTTAGCTTAGCAAAATAGGCATAATCATCCTGACTAGCTTTATTTTTTACGATAAGTAAATAGTTTCCAGCTTTTAGATTTGTATATGTAATTCTATTATGCTCATTTGTATTTATCCATTCGTCAGAAAATCCCTCTAGCTGGTATATTATGTCATCTTTATTTGCTAGTATATAGTTTGTAGAAGCAAATTCTATTCACAGTACTGAATATTTATTTTTGAGAATAATGTTTTCAGTTTTTGATAGTGTTTTTTGTAAAATGCCTGTGTCATCACCTACCTTAATCTCTTTGTTGTTTGCATATAGATGGGTAAAGTTAATGTCATATGGTTTCTTTTTAATATTTAAAGAGTCAATATTAAAAGAAATCATCCCTTTCACTCCCCCTAGATATACCTCACCACTATTTGATAGGTAGAGACCATACTCATTAATTACGGTAAGTGGAAAGCCATTATATTTATTATAGTTGGTAAATTTATTTAGAGACTTATTATAAACTGAAAATCCTTGGCTTGATATAAGCAGTAATCTATCAGATCCATCTTGTACTACCTCATATATATAGTTGCTTATTATGTCACTATTGTCTGTATTGTGTTCATAAATTTTGTTTTCTCCTCTTCTATACTCCAAAAGCCCACTATCTGATGTTGATAGCCAAATATTGTTGTCGTCATCTTCAATAATATTATAAACATTACGATTTGAAATACTATTTGTATCTTTTTCGAATTTGTTTAATATATTTGTTTCAAAGTTATATTGAAATATACCTTCTCCCCATACTGAAATCCATAATATGCCTTCACTATCGATTAATAAGTAGTAAATTGTCTCAAATAAATATCCTAGTTTATCATTTTGAAATAGTAATTCACTAGTGCCCGTTGTTGGATCAAACATAGCAACTCCATTATAAGTAGCCAATAAGAGTTTATCCTCATATGGAATAATATGTTTTATAATATTTGATGGTAAAGAGTTTGAATTTCCATCGATAGAAGTATAGTTAGTGAATTTATTTGTAGTTAGGTCTAATTTATTTAATCCTCCTAAGTGAGTTCCTATCCACATAATATCCTTTTTTTCATCATAATAGATTGAAATTATATTGTTGTGCGATATCGAATTTGGATTGTTCTCATCATGTTTGTACCATTTATAGGTTTTCTTATCATTATTATAAACATTTAGTCCCCCACCTTCAGTGCAAATCCACAAGTTGTTGTGTTTATCCTCAATTATATTTCCCACTACGGAGTGACTTAAGCCTTTGCCCTCATCATTGGAGATGGGATAGTGTGTATAAATTTCATACTCTGGATTAAAATAGATTACTCCACCAAAGTATGTGCCCATCCATAAGGTGCCTTGATGATCTTTAATTATTCTCCAAATAGATGAACTAGTTAGTTTGTCAGAGTCATTTGTTATATCATAATAGC
>JAAYFG010000051.1 GCA_012728335.1 Tissierellia bacterium
CAATAGATATTATAGGAAGTGACCACGGACCTTTTTTAAAAGAAGAAAAAGAGGTAGGAATTAACAATATATTCAAATCACCAGCTGGTTTTCCAGGAATTGATTTTAGGGTTCCTTTAATACTAAATTGCGTTAAAGAAAAAAGGCTGACTTTAAAGAGAGCTGTTGAATTGCTTTCTACAAATCCTGCAAAAATATTTAATATATATCCGCAAAAAGGCATAATAAGATTGGGTTCGGATGCTGACCTAATTCTGGTAGATTTTAATAAAGCTTTTAAAATTGATAAGAAGAACAGTTATTCTAAATCAAAAGAATCGGCATTGATTTATGATGGAAGAAATCTTGAAATCTCGATAGAATATACTATTTCTAGAGGTGAGATTATAATGGAAAAAGGGAAAGTATCAGAACAATTTAAAGGTCGAGGTAAGTATATATATCCGACGCAGTAGTTAATAAAACAAAAAGAATTAAAATGTCTAGCACGTAGAACTCTATATGCTAGACATTTTAATTTCTAAGGAAAGTTTAAGAGATGTAAATGAATAGGCTAAAACACCGATTCTTAAATAAATATTTGATATACTTGCATTGTAGTTAATGGAGGTGTATTATGAAAGGGAATTATTATTCAGGCGATAATAAAGCATATAATAGTAGGAAAACGATACACAAAAGAGTAAATAAACATTATGGAATATTATTTTTAATAGCAGTATTGGTACTTATTTTCAAGTTCATAAATAATGGGAAAAGATATTATGAAGATTCGCTTTATGATATTTCAGTAGAAGATACTATTAGGGACATAGATGAACTAGACTCAGAAACCAAAGAAAAATGTGAAGAATTTGTAAGTCTATGTGAACAAGAAGGACTAAATGTACTGATTACTGAAACTTATAGAACCCAAGCTAGGCAAGATTATCTTTATTCTCTGGGGAGAGATATTGAAGGTGATATAGTAACTTGGACAAGAAAGAGTAAACATTTGGAGAGAAGAGCCTTTGATATAGCTAAAAATATTCCAGGAGAAGAATACTCGGATGAGAAATTCTTTAAAAGGTGTGCAGAAATTGGACAGGGCATTGGTTTAAACGCAGGTTATTTTTGGGATGCGAATCAAGACAAAGCTCATTTTCAATTAGATTAATTTTCATAAATCATTAAAACAATGAAAATAGATAGATATTTAATGGTTTATTGTCAAAAAATTTACACATATTTTACATATATATTATAATTCTTTAAAACATTGTAATGACTCATTTTTTATATGTATAATACGCTTGAAAAGATTTATGTTTTGATATATTATAATAATGTAACATAACATACTTATGTAAACATTTGATTATTACAAAAACTACTAGGGGGTAAAAAAATGGGAGAAAAAACAATTGTTCTAGGAGTAATTGGTGCTGACGCTCATGCTGTTGGTAACAAAATTCTAGATCATACCTTATCAAATGCTGGTTACAATGTAATCAATATTGGTGTATTATCATCACAAGAAGATTTCATTAACGCAGCAATTGAAACAAAAGCTGAAGCAATACTTGTATCTTCACTATATGGTCAAGGAGAACTTGACGTAAAGGGCTTAAGAGAAAAATGTGATGAAGCTGGTCTTGAAGGAATCAAACTATATGTTGGTGGTAACATCGTAGTTGGTAAACAAGATTGGGAAGATGTAAATGGTAGATTTAAAGCTATGGGCTTTGACAGAGTTTATAAACCAGGTACATCAGTAGAAACTACTATTAACGATTTAAAGGAAGACTTAGGAGCGTAAGATGGATTGCTATTTGTTCATTGATTTTGGAAGCACATTCACAAAAGTAACTTTAGTAGACATTGATTCAGAAACCATACTTGCAACTGAGAAATCATATACCACTGTAGAAACAGATGTAATGATTGGTTACGAAAAAGCACTTGCTAAACTTAAAGAAAAAGTTGATATGAGTGAAATGAATGTAATCAAAACTACTGCTTGCTCTTCTGCAGCAGGTGGTTTAAAAGTTGTAGCAATTGGTCTTGTTCCAGAACTAACGGCTGAAGCTGCTAAACGTACAGCTCTAGGCGCAGGTGCTAGAATCTTAAAGACTTATAGCTTTAAATTGAATGACGAAGAATTGACAGAAATTAAAAATTCAGAACTGGATATGATATTACTTGCTGGTGGTACTAATGGTGGTAATTCCGAGACTATTATTCATAATGCTCAGATGATTGCTAAACATGGTATAAAAAAACCAGTAGTAGTGGCTGGAAATAAAAGTGCAAATGATGAAATTAAGAAAGCATTTGGTGATACTGTAGAATACTATATCACAGAAAATGTCATGCCTAATTTGAATCATATTAATGTTGAACCTGCAAGGGAAACCATTAGAAGTATTTTTATGGAGAATATAATTAAAGCAAAAGGAATGGAAAGGGTTTCAGAATTCATTTCGGGTATAGCTATGCCTACGCCAGCAGCAGTTTTAAAAGCAGCAAGAGTGCTGTCTGAAGGCACAGAACTTGAAGACGGTATAGGTGATTTAGTAGTACTAGACATTGGTGGAGCAACGACAGACGTTCACTCAATAGCGGACGGTCTGCCAAGCAAACCAGGGGTAATGTTTAGAGGGCTAATGGAACCTTTTGCTAAGAGGACTGTAGAAGGCGATTTAGGTATGAGATATTCTGCAATGGCTGTATATGAAGCTGCTGGCCTTAGAACAGTGATGAAGTATATTGATACAAAGAATTACGATGATGTTGAATCTGAGTTCAAGAAGCGTTTCGAACATACGGATTTCGTATCAACAGAGACTGTAGATAAGGAATTTGATACTGGAATGGCTAAAATATGTGCGCAGATTTCAATGACAAGACATTGTGGAGAAGTTACTGCAATTTACTCTCCAATGGGCATGGTTTACAATCAAGAAGGTAAGGACTTAATGAAAGTCCCATATGTACTGGGAACTGGTGGAGTTATTATCAATAATGAGAAGCCACATGAAATACTAGAAGCAACCTTATTTTCTATGGATGAACCGAATTCATTAAAGCCTACGGAACCAAATTTTTTAGTTGACAAATCGTATATACTGTCTTCAATGGGTCTTTTAGCA
>JAAYFG010000005.1 GCA_012728335.1 Tissierellia bacterium
CCTTTCGTATAATAGAGGCTTGAACATCTCTATAATATCAAGGTTAGTGATTTTTTGGTATAACCAATTACCGCACCACCCGCATAGCAGGTGGTTTTATGTTTCGCACGCTACGCGAGCTCAACTGTCTAAAGACATAAACTAAACCCCTGATGTTAATTCATCAGGGGTTTTTTTATTATACTTCTAGTTTCATTTGATTTTTATTTACAAATGCTTCTTCTTCTTTTTTAGCTTCAACAAAACATGCTCTGCATAGTGGTTCATACTCATCACTTGCGCCTATCACTACACGTTCTTTAGATTTAACTTTTCTATGACTCACCCAAGCATCCGTTCCACACTTAGTGCAAACCGCGTGGTGTTTATTCAAATAATCAGCCAGTGGCATAAGCTCTTTCATAGTTTCAAATGGCTTTCCAGAAAAGTCCATATCTAGTCCTGCTATTACTACTGTAATTCCATTATCTAAAAGCCAACATATCACTCTATTTATCTCAGCAATAGTTCCACCCAAGAATTGAAATTCATCTATTCCAACAACCTGTGGATCTTCTTTTATACAATACTCTTCCAATTCAAGTATGTCTTTTACCAATAGCGCTTTAAAAGAAATCTTATCATGTGTAATAATATCTGCATCTGGATATCTCGTATCTACACTTGGTTTAAAAGCCAATGTCTTATATCCTGCAATATTAAATCTATTTAAGTCCTTTTCCAAACTTGAAGTTTTTCCAGAGAACATTGATCCGGTATGAATAATCAAACGACCTTTATATTGGTGCATTTCAGTCCCTCCAATAATTTAAACTATAATTAATAATTGATTATTTCAATGTTTTCTATTACAACATCGTTTAAAGGTTTGTCTTGATGATTAACTTTTACTGAAGCAATTTTATCTACTACATCCATTCCTTCAAAAACATGTCCAAAAACTGAATGTTTTCCATCTAACCAATATGTTCCACCTAATTTTTCATAAGCGTTTACTACATCTTCAGGATATCCTCTTTCTTCTCCAGCATCTCTCATTTGAGAAATTATTTTGTCTTCAACAACTGGAGCTTGAACTACGAAAAACTGACTTCCATTAGTTCCTGGTCCTGCATTTGCCATAGAAAGTGCTCCTCTGAAGTTTCTGTAATTCATATCGAATTCATCTTCAAAAGGTGCTCCCCAAATACTTTCTCCACCTCTACCTGTTCCAGTAGGATCTCCACCTTGTAACATAAAACTGTCTATTACTCTATGAAAAATAATTCCATCGTAATATTTGTTTTTTGCATGAGTTACAAAATTTTCTACTGCTTTTGGTGCTGCATTTGGAAATAATCTAAGCTTTATATCACCATAATTCGTGTGTATTATCGCTATTTCTTCACCAGCTTTTGGCATTTGTAATTGATCTAATTTATTTTCCATAATTCTCCCCCTAATATTCAACTAATGATTTAAATCCATTAGTCTTTTTCATCGTTATTACGAACATTGTAAATAGTACTATCCCTTTTAGTGCCATAGAAGCACTCATAGATACCCACACACCTAATACGCCTAAAATTGGCATAAGAACTAATGCTATAGGTATTCTAATTATATTTAATATTACTTCTGCTATTGCAGGCGGCAGTGTAAGTCCAATTCCGTTAAATGCTCCTACTGTTCCTATCTCTATTGCCATAGCCCACTCAAATAGTCCAAAAGCAAACAATACTCTTGTTCCCTCTTTAATCGCTTCTAAATCATCTGGTAAGAATACTTTAAATATTGACCCACCAAAGAAAATTAGAAGTATTGATGAAAGTATCCCAATCCCTGCAAATAATTTCATACCCTCTTTATACCCTTCTCTAAGTCTATCAAAATTTCTATTTCCTAAGTTTTGTCCCATGAAGGAAGTAAGGGCAGTTGAGAAACCTTCTGCTGTCATCCAACATACAGACTCTATTTGGGATGCTACAGAATAAACTGCAACTGGCATGGCACCATAAGAAGCTACAAATTTATTCAATATCATATTTACTACTCCATGTGCTCCACTTTGAATTGCTGCCGGATATCCAGTTATAAACACTTGCTTCATGTATCCAAAATCTGGTTTTTCTAAATAGTTTATTAATGTAAATACTACATTGCCTTTCTTACCTGAATATATGTATATCAAAGTTACTATAAACTGTGCTAATACTGTTGCATAAGCAGCTCCTGCAATACCCAAATTCAATGTAAATATAAATATTGGATCTAGTATAATATTTATTATCAACCCAATAGCACTTATTTTAAAAGGAGTCACACTATTGCCAAAACTATTATAAGTTCCTGCAAACATAGGATTTAAAAATGAAAATATCAAGCCTGGAGCTATGATGCTAGTATATTCTATCGCTAAACTAGAAACCAAATTATCCAAATTATAAAAACCAATAAATTGTCTCTTAAAGATAAATAATATCGATGAATAAATAACTGCTAATAAAATACTTAGTTGAAATGAATTTTTTATATATTTTTCTACTTTATCCATTTCATTTTCTCCATAAGACCTAGAAACCCAAGTAGTAAGTCCTATTCTAGATATCAACACTACTGCGTTGGCAAACCAAATGAAAAACGAACAAATTCCCACAGCTGCAACTGCTTCAGTACTTAGTCTACCTAACCATATGGTATCAACCATATTATATGTCATCTGTATAAAAGATATCCC
>JAAYFG010000052.1 GCA_012728335.1 Tissierellia bacterium
AAGAAATACTACACATCACCATAGACTTACTATATTTAGATGTTTATGTCCCATATGTTTTAAGATTTTATCTTTTGAATTTAGCGTGTGAGGGTGCTACAGGGGGTGTTTGAGGGGGAGAGAGGGACCCTACGCAAGGTCCCTGCTTCCCCATCAAGAAAAACATTATCCATATTAAATTTATTCATTAGTACTCATAATTAAGTATGTATCAAGAAAACTATAGTATTTCACTTATTTGTTATTAAGTGAAAAAGGGAAAACTAAAAGATTGTTAATTATTCTAAAATATTTCATGAGTTGTAATAAACTTTTTTCTATGTTATGATTAAGGCATAATTGCATATGACAGGGTAGATAGTTTGCGTTAAGTGCTTGAGAATGGAACGTTGTCTCAATACGAAAAGGTTTAATCTTGCGGTTGACTATCGCGTTCACTGTATGAAGAAAGCTTCTCTCTTTGTGCAGTGGTCATTTAGGAAGGAGTTTTTTGTATGGAAAAAAATAATCAAATCAAGATGCAAAACATCATTTTTGCATCAATTATCTTTGTTTTATCAGTTTTTGCCTTTTGGGCAAATGCTAAACCTATTGAATTAGGAGTAATCACTGGAATTATTCTAATTGCTATTATTGGGTTACTGACTAATAAATTCATAGGTGGTATTGCTGGGCTTATTTCTGCTGGAATAGGTATGTATTTAAAAATTTATAAGTACAAATTACCTAATATGAAACCAGAAAAATTGGCAGAATTTATACCAGGTTTCGAAAATTATATTGCAACACTAAGCAAATATATGATTGCCATAATCATACTAGGCGCTGCTGTTGGATTTATTTCTGGGCTATTTGGTGAAAAGATAAAAAATAGAACTAAAGAACCAATAACTACAAATATGATAGTATATTCAGCGATTTTTGTTGCACTTTCTGTAGTTATTAACTCTTTGAGAGTTGGGGAAATTAGCTTTGGAGGATTTCCAATTATTTTCTCTGGATTTGCACTTGGACCAGTTGCTGGATTTGTAGTAGGTGGAGTTGCAGATATCGTTGGGTTCTTAATTCGCCCATCAGCAGGAGGAAGTTTCAACCCTCTATTCGTGCTAACATCTGCACTAACAGGAGCTATTCCCGTACTTGTAGCGCAATTATTAAGGGATAAATATCCTAACTACACATTTTGGAAAGTCTTAGTTGGAATATTTATAGGACAAATGTTAACTTCAGTAATAATGGTACCATTCTTCAGAGTAATACTATTTGGAGGAAATACATTTATTTACTTTGCAGGGAAGGCATTTGTGAAACAAATTGTTTCAATTCCTATATATGCAGTATTAATAACAAGTGTTGGAGAAGTGCTTTATAAAGTAATAGACTTTGGAACTATTAGAAGATCTAAAGCCCATTAATATTAATGCACTAGTAAATAAAATATCTTAAATATGCAATAAGGATGCTCAATAAAAGAGCATCCTTTTTATATTATTTACTACTTATCTATTTGAAAAAAGCATGAGGCATAATTATAGTTCCATTTATACTCTTTCATGAATTTTATCAATATTCTCTTCTTTGATTATAACGTAATAAAAAACCATATCTCTTTATTTAATTTTATCGCTTATTATCTTCGTACAAACTATAATGGTTGAAATCACTGAAGAAAATCCTATTAACATTAGTAATAACTCATATTCACTTGATAGATTAACAAAAGTCGTCCTAGTTATAGTAGATAGTATGCTAAATAGTATTATTCCAATAACTCCTGTTATAACCACCCAACTTCCTATATATTTACCCATACTTATCCTCCTTAATTTTTTTCTCTATATTTTGTCTTCCATTCATCTTCCAATATTGCCATCGCTATAATATCAGCATACTTTCCGTCATCTAATATAGAATCTCTAAGCACTCCTTCTATTTTAAAGCCTGCTTTCAAATAAGCTTTTTTTGCTCTTTCATTGAATGAAAATACTTCTAAACTTAGACGATGAAGCTTTAAATCTCCAAAAGCAAAATTTACGGTTTCCTCAATTGCCCAAGTCCCAATTCCTTTGCCACGATTATTTGAACTGGAAATACCTATTCTAAAATGAGCTGATTTCAACTCGAAATCAATTTCATTTATTACTGATTCACCGATAATTTCGCCTTCTGGATTTATAATAATGAAATCATATCTATCTTCTTCATTAACACTTTTAGTGTAAAACTCTACTACTTCTTCTTTTCTAAAATCCGTCCTACTTCCAGTCATTCTTATGGATTCAGAATCTAGTTTTGAAATGAATTCATCGTAGTATTTTTCTGATTCTTCTACTTTTCCAAGTCTCATAATATAGCCATTTTTTGTCCATTTAGGATTTAGTTTTTTTATGATAATCACCTTTTCATATTTATTAATATATATCATCTATTATAACTTATTTGAGGGATAAAGTGAAATTTGCTTAGAACTTCTTCCATCTTTACGAAAGAATCAAACAATTGATTCTATCTGTTTGAGGAGGTGTAGGGACCTTGCGTATGGTCCCTTTTACCTCCTCAAGCTCCTCCTTTTCACCCCACAGACGCAGAACCGTTAAAACATTAAAACCATTAATGCCATTCGGACTTTAAAACACTTTTGAGATATAAAACCCTTTATGATTTAGGGTTTTATCTTTTGAATTTAGCGTTTTAAGGTGTAAGTAAAGGGCGTTTGAGGGAAGACATGAGGGACCATACACAAGGTCCCTTCGTCTTCCCTCAGGAAATTTATTTATACATTATATTTCATGTTTTCTCCATCTAAATTATTCTAAAGTCTGTTCAACTGCCTCTACAAAGGCATCTGGATTTATCATATTGCTTCCACCCTCGCCCTCATAGCGAGTTTCAAATAACAAGTCCACTATTTCATCACTGGTCAAATTAGGATTTATTTGCCAGCCTAAAGCACATACTCCTGCTCCATAAGGTATTCCCCAACTACGTCCGCCCTGTCCCCAATATTGGTATGTTGGTTTTCCTTCCTGAACTTCTTGAGCTACCGTCCTAAAATCCGTAGGAACACCTATCCCATCATCCCTTACTCTATGTAGTGAAGCTGGATATCCACCTTTACTCAAAGTTATATCATCTCGATTTTCATAATCAAAAAATGCTGGATATAAAAATCCTGTACTCTTATTATTAGTACAATCAAGGACTAATAATCTTTCTTCTTGTGCAGCTAATACTGCTTCATCCCACATCTCTAAATTCTTTTCAAAGGGACTACCTTCCCCCGACGGTGCAGCTGATACAGATACTACTCTGATTTTTTCATCAATAGGTAATTTTGAATTTTCTTCAATTATCCAATATAGACTATCTGCATAATATTTACTATCTGCTTCCCAAGAAGGTGCTGCTGCATAATATACTTTAGAATTTGGTGCCACTCCCATACTATCTCCAACTAAGAGACTTAACACAGCTGGTCCATGCATAGACCCTCTATTATTCGCTTCTCCACATCCAGAATCAAAATACTCTATTATTTTCCCACTATATTCTGGATGATTTGGGAATAAATTTTGGTCTATTATCGCTACTGTTACTCCTTCTCCGGTGATTCCTTTTTCATGAAGTGACCTAATACCTAAACCTGGATTTTTCCCCTTTTCCATGACTTCTTTTTGAATGTCTTCTGACCCTTCTAAAATAGTTTCCTCATTAAACCTATATGTAAATATATCTTCTTCTCTGTATTCATATTCTGTGTATTTTTCTTTAATGTCGTCGCTATATTCAAAATATCTAATATCAGAATATGGGCTTAGAACAGTCACTTTATCTTCAGCTATTTCTTTCGTTACCTCTACTTTCGTTTCTTTTTCTACTTCCACTTCTTTCTCTTCTTTTTTAGAATTACATGAAGTAAAAACCAATACAAATGACATAAAAATAATACTGAAAGCTATTTTTTTTGATTTCATTTTATTCATCCCCTTAACTTTTACACACTAATACGATATCACCATTGATTTAAACATATCATACTAAGAATTATTACACAAGAAACAATATAGAAACATGCAAGTTAATTTTATCTGTTTTATCAGCAAGTATTTCGCTTCTTGCCTTCAAAACATGTTAATTGCTATACTAACTATTTAGTACCTGTATTCGTTTATAGAACTCGTAACTCTTAGTATTTTATCTATTTGAGGAGGTGTAGGGACCTTGCGTATGGTCCCTTTTACCTCCTCAAGCTCCTCCTTTTTACCCCACAGACGCAGAACCGTTAAAACATCAAAACCATTAATACACTTTAAGTCAATAAATTCATACAAAGTATAAATCTTTCTTACATTGAATGTGTTAAATAAACGCAACAAATAATATATTTATTACCATAATCTTAACTATATTTAGATGTTTATGACTCATATCTTTTAAGGTTTTATCTTTTGGTTTTAAGGTTTTATCTTTTGGTTTTAGCGTGTGAGGGTGCTATAGGGGGTGTTTGAGGGGGAGAGAGGGACCCTACGCAAGGTCCCTGCTTCCCCATCAAGAAAACTTACTCAATATTACTTTCCTTAACTCCTTAATATTCATAATTAAGGATATATCTATACACCAACTACATTGGATTTTTTGTTAAGTTCATTAATTATAATGTATTAATGCTTATTAATATAACTGTCAGTAATAAACAATGAATTCTTTTGTTTGAGGAGGTCTAGGGACCCTCAATAAAACAAAACACAAAAAAGCTATAATTACCATTAAGTAACTATAGCTTTTCCCTTAAACCATACTTATAAATATCGCATATATCATTAAAAACAGCGCTTCTGTTCTGTACATAATATACACAGTTCTATTTATGTCTCTCATTTCTATTTTCTTTTCAGGTCTTCCTATTGTTGGTTTTTCTACAAAAACTCCATTGTAGTAATTTCCCCCACCTAGTTCAATCCCCAACAGTCCTGCAACTGCTGCTTCTGGGTATCCGGCATTTGGACTACTGTGTTTTCTTCCGTCTCGCATCATAGTCCTAAATCCTCTTTCTACATCAAAGCCTAAAATAGAGGACATACACATTAAAAGTGCAGTAATTCTAGCTGGAATGTAATTGAATAAATCATCTATTCTTGCAGGATAGTATCCTATATATCTATACTTCTCATTTTTATATCCTACCATTGAGTCCATAGTATTTACAAATTTATAGACTAAGCCTCCAATTGGACCAAATATTATCATATAGAACAATGGCGCAATCACTCCATCTGAAGTGTTTTCTGCCACAGTTTCAACAGTTGCTTGAACTATTTCCGCTCTCGTAAGATTGTCTGTTTCTCTCCCTACAATATAGGAAAGTCGCTTTCGTCCTGCTGCAAGACTTTCACTAAGTGCTTTCTTGACTTTGAATGCCTCATAGTGTAGCATCCTTGCTGATACACAAGAATAGGCAATATAAATACTAATCGCATTGTACCAATTTCTATCGACTCTAGACAACAGAATTTGCACAGGAATTATAGCAATTAAAATATTTATAATCACCATTAGAAGTCCACTCCAT
>JAAYFG010000053.1 GCA_012728335.1 Tissierellia bacterium
AACATTGACCCCTTTAAGGGGTAGCAGGTAGGAATTGCAAAAGGCAGACTAAAAAAGATGCCCTTTAGGCATAGCTAGTAAAATAGGTCCTTTGGACCGCATGAGTAAAACCCCCGGCTATGCCGGGGGATATTTATTTATCCATCTATATTGATTGAACCGTTGGTAGTTGATCCAATAATTCTTAAAGCTCTTTCATCTTCTTCTTTGAATCCATCTGTAAATGCTGTTAAATTTGAATCGTCGTTTAATATACTAGTAAATCTATTGGATAGATTAGCTGAATTAGTGTATTTGTTTAATTTGCTTATGCTTACCTTTATTGGCATCATAACATTCGATACATTTATTTTCATACTGCCATTAGTGGTATTAGCGTTGATGCTTTTTGCTAAACTGGAAATGTCTTGAATCTCCACTCTTCCATTGGAAGTATTTACTTCAGTATTTTGGACATATACGCCATTCACGATTATCTTTCCATTGGAAGACCTGATTTCTAAATCATCTCCCTCTGTGCTAATAGCCTCTATTGTGGCATTAGTAGAGTGTAATTTAATATCATTTCCTCTAAGGTTGTTTGCGTATATTTTTCCATTAGTAGATTCTAATACTATGTTTTCGCTTTCAATATAACTTCCTTCAATAGAGCCGTTTTGTGACTTGGCGCTAAAGTTCTTATATTTTTTTCTAGGAACTGCTACTGCAATTTCTGCACTGAAAGCTTTGCTCCCATTATTGTCATAGTCAGGATATATGAAAATTACATCATCTTTTTTTTCTATTTTCAAAAAGTCATTATTAGCAGAAATTAGTTTATCGTCGTATAGTATTTTACCTCTAAGTTCAATAAAGTCATTATCCCATTGAAAAACTTGAATTTTGCCATTTTTATTAGCTATATCTATACTTGGGTTCTCTATATCCTTAATGTCCATGGTAAAGCTTCTTTCAGCTTTTGCACGGTATTTAGAAAATCCAGTAGTAAAGCCTGTAGCAATATCGTCAAAGTCTATGCTACTAATTGCCTCTGAGGTCTTTCTTATAACCTTGTCTATTGAATTAGTAAGTTTATCTACAAAATTGTTTTCTATTTCATCAAAGTCTTTCGGCTCTTTTGATTTATACTTTTCATTTTCTCCTATTGCATCTAAGAGTTTCATGGCTTCTTCTTCGGTTATTTTACCATCTTTCATCATTCTAAGTATCATTAACTTTTCGTCGCTCATAGTTTAGCTCCTTTCGTTTAAATCACTTAACATTTTAGTGGCTTCTTCAGGAGATATTTCACCATTATCTAAAAGTGTTAAGATATCAATTTTACTTTTGTCTTTGTCGACTTTGTAACCTAGTGCATTGATTACTTGGTCTAACTTATTTCTAACAGTAGGGTATGAAATGCCCAATTCCTTTTCTATGTCTTTAATGCTTCCTCTTTTCATTATGAAAACTTCTATGAAGTCCTTTTCTTCTTGTGTAAGTTCTGAGAATTTGTCTTGTTTGAAATTACCAGTGATTTCCGTATGACATCTACCACATTCATATTTTACTATTCTAAGTTTACTATCACATACTGGACAGTTTGAAAGATTTTCTTTTCTCATATTATTCACCTCATGGATATAATATCACCATAATTAATAAAAGTAAAGTGTAAAATTAATATAATTAATGTTAATATTAAAAAAGTTAACAATATCAAAACACAAAATTAATATTTTGTATTTATAATTATATATTTTACTATAATTATGATATAGAATTAGTTTTATCGTGGTTTAAGTGAAAAATATGAATCTGATATCATAAATAGTGTAGCAAACTCATCAAAATACAATAAGAAATTCAATGACTTGGAGTTCTTTAATTAGATTAAGAAATTGAGCACAATATTCAGTCTCTTAGTTTTGTTCATCTATGTGTACATTTCCACATATTTATAATATAATTATTACATGAGGTGTTTAGTTTGAAAAAGAGGAAAATAGCATTTTTAGCAGGGATATTAGTAATAGTATTCTTGATTTATATATTTTTAGGTGGCGTAGTAAAGGAAGCTTTTCAGAAACCCGTTAGGATAGTGCCAGAAACTTCTGTTTGGCAAGACAGTGAGATTAAGGACTTTAGTCTCACTAATTCTTCATTTGTAACTTGGGATGATTTACTTTTAAGCTTCTATGATTTGTCTGGAAAAGAGATTACTGACATTGGAAGTAATGGGTATGATACCAATATATACTTCAATGAAAATGATATATACTTTTTAGATAAACAGTTAAATACTGTGTTTATTTATGATGAGCATGGAGAGCTAAAAGACAAAATTAAATTTACAGGCAATGTATTCAATCTTAAGAAAATTGGTAACGACTACTATATCCACAAAAAAGAATCAAAAGCCGGTAATAGCGTTGAAACTATTTCAAAGCTTTTCAAAGATGGTCGTGAAGAATTATTATACGAAACTTTGAACTATATATTGGACTTTGATATTAATGGCTCTAAGCAGTTGATAACAGAAATAAGTACTGGAAGTTATGGATTCAAAACTACTGTTAAATATATAAGTGGCAAGGATGTAAATGAATTTGAATTGAATAATGAAGTAGCTATGAAATCCAAGTTTTTAGATGGTAGAGGAATAGTTGTCACAGATAAAAAACTTTATTCATTTAAAGGTAAGAACAAAGAAGTGTTGGAAATATTGCTTTTGAAAGATGCCTATATTGGGGATAAAGAAATTGCGATATTGCATAATGATACTTTGGATATATACAATTCGAAATTAGCACTAAAGAATAAATATGATATCTTGATTAATTCTTCAAATGTGTTTCAATATGATGGTGGTTATTTCGTATATGGGCCGACGGATTTAGCTGGATATATAGGACAAAATAGAGAATTTGTCCATAAATTTGATACTAAGGTCAACTCAGTTAAAGCAAAGGGTAAAATTTTAGGTGTTCTGTTTAAAGAGAGAGTTGAGTTATACACTTTTGAACAGATAATTGATAATGTTGAGAATAAAGAAAAATAGAGGTGAAATATTGGAAAATCAAACAAGTGGTTTAAACGATATTTTAAATAAAGGGTCTCATTTTTTTACAAATACCAACGGAGATTTAAATATATTTGGAAAACTACTTACAATAGCTTTAATTTATTTGGGATTTAAGTTAGTATTTAAATTGATAGTGAAAATAGTAGATAATGGTGTAGAAAAGAAATTTGAACTCCATGGTGGTAATGATATGAGATTGCTTACTACCACGGAACTACTGAAAAAAGTTATAAAGGTATTGTTGTATTTCATAGGGATAACCACTGGGTTAAGTGTTTTTGGAATTAGCATCGCTCCAATTTTAGCTACTGCTGGAATTGGTAGCGTCGCTATAGGTTTTGGCGCTCAATCCCTTGTAAAAGATGTAATAACTGGGTTCTTTATACTTCTTGAAAACCATTTCAGTGTTGGAGAACTAGTAAAAATAGACTCTTACGAAGGAATTGTGGAGGAGTTGGGAATTAGGTCGACTAAGATTAGAGATTTCAATGGAGATCTATACATTATCCCTAATCACGAGATTGTAGTAGTGACGAACAAGAGCCGAGGCGAAAAAGGAGCCAATGTATCGTTAAGAATACCGTATGATGCATATAGTGAATCTCTTTTAAATTCAATGCAAAATAGATTAGATAGTGCAAAAAAATCGATAGAAGGTATATTAGATGGGCCTAGAGTCCTTGGTGTGTCAGATTTTAATGATTATTCTTATACGATTACAGTTTATACTAGAGTAGAAAATGGTAAAACTTGGGAAGTTCAAAGGTCTATTAGAAAAGAGTTATTAGGAGTGTTAAAGGATAATAATATATCTATAAATGTGCCGATTACAGTATCTAAGGAGGGTATTGATGATATTAAATTATAGAGTAGGAGACATAGTAACACTTAAAAAAGGTCATCCATGTGGTGAAAATAAATGGAAAATTTTAAGGACTGGGGTAGACATTAAATTAGAGTGCTTAGGTTGTTCCAGGGTAGTTTGGTTAACAAGAATTGAATTTGAAAAAAGAGTAAGAAAAATTGAAGTAGATGGTAAGTTTATTAGCATCATACACAATGTGGAGGTAGAAAAATGATTGATATTTCAAAAATTTATGAAGCGCGTGACATCCTAAAGGAGATAGTGACTCCTACACCAATATTCACTTCTGAAAGAATTGGTAAAAATGTAAATATTAAGATGGAGAACTTGCAAAAGACAGGGTCTTTCAAAATTAGAGGAGCATATAATAAAATTGCACATTTGACTCCTGAGGAAGCAGAAAAAGGAGTAATTGCTTGTTCGGCTGGGAATCATGCCCAAGGTGTTGCACTTTCTGCAACTAGACAAGGAATCAAATCTACAATATGTATTCCAGAGGGTGCACCACTAGCAAAAGTTGAAGCAACTAAAAACTATGGTGGAGATGTAGTAATAGTTAAAGGTGTTTATGATGACGCGTACAATAAAGCTTTAGAAATACAAAAAGAAAAAGATCTTACATTCGTTCATCCTTTTGACGATGAATATGTAATAGCAGGACAAGGAACTATAGGACTTGAAATATTAGAACAGTTACCAAATGTTAAATACATTGTAGTGCCAATAGGTGGAGGCGGGCTAATTGCCGGAATAGCTTCTGCAGTTAAGGCAATTAAACCTCAAGTTAAAATTATCGGTGTTCAAGCAGAAGGAGCACCTGGTATGAAAGAGTCTATTGATGAAGACGAAATTCATACTTGTGCTAAATGTAAGACCATCGCTGATGGTATTGCAGTTAAAAGACCTGGTAATTTGACTTATGAAATAGTAAAGGAATTAGTTGACGATATAGTTTTAGTAAGTGAAGCAGAAATAGCATCTACTATACTTAGATTATTAGACGAAAATAAAGTTGCAGCAGAAGGTGCAGGAGCTGCATCGGTAGCGGCTGTAATTCATGAAAAATATGATTTCAAAGGCGAAGAAGTATGTTGTGTACTTAGTGGTGGTAATATAAATGCCAATACTATCTCTAAGATAATTCTTACAGGACTTTATAACACTGGTAGACTTGCAGAAATCACAACTACTGTAGAAGACAGACCTGGTGAACTTATTAAGATGCTTAATATAATCAGAGAAGAAAATGCAAATATCCACTCTATAGAACAATACTCAAGCCATCATATGATGGGAGTTCAAGACTATATAGTAAGACTGGTAGTTGAAACTGCAAATGAAGAGCATATTAAGAGAATATTTAAAAAATTAGAAGATGCAGGATATGCTCACTATAGAGGGTGAAAGATTTAGCGAATTAAAGCTATAATTAAGTAGTTTATGTGATATAATGTATGTGAAAATAGTGCTAATTAATGTTTAGGGGGAAAAATGAAATGGATACTAGAGAAAGAGCTTTAAAATTACACAAAGACAATCAAGGTAAAATTGAAGTAATTAGTAAAGTAAAAGTTGAGGATGCAGACGACTTAAGTTTAGCATATACTCCTGGTGTTGCTGAACCATGTAAAGAAATTGCTGAAGATGCAGAGAAAGTGTATGAATATACTAACAAAGGCAATATGATAGCGGTAGTTTCTGAAGGATCTGCAGTATTAGGTCTTGGAAATATAGGAGCTCGTGCTTCAATGCCAGTAATGGAAGGTAAAGCAATTTTATTTAAGACTTTTGGAGACGTTGATGCTTTTCCTATCTGTATAGAAAGCCAAGATGTTGAAGACGTAATATTCACAGTAAAACAAATTGCACCATCATTTGGTGGTATCAATTTAGAAGATATAAAAGCTCCAAACTGTTTTGAAATTGAAAAAAGACTTATTGAAGAATTAGATATTCCAGTTTTCCATGATGACCAACATGGTACAGCTATTATAGTTCTTGCAGCTGTAATTAATGCATTAAAAGTAGTTGGTAAGAAAATCGAAGATGTACAAATCGTTATAAACGGTGCAGGTGCAGCAGGAATAGCAATTTCTAATCTACTTATGGATGAAGGAGCTAGAAATAATGTTCTATTGAATAGTCGTGGAATTATAGACCCTGAAGACGATACATTAGATGCAATGAGAAAAGAAGCCGCAGCTAAAACTAATCCTAACAAATTAAAAGGTAATTTAAACGATGCTCTTAAAGATGCCGATGTGTTTATAGGAGTTTCAAAAGGTGGAATCCTAAGTGCTGAAATGGTTTCTACAATGGCTAAAGATGCAATAGTTCTTGCAATGGCAAACCCAGTACCAGAGATTTATCCTGAAGAAGCTAAAAAAGGTGGAGCAAGAGTAGTTGGAACAGGACGTTCAGACTTCCCTAACCAAGCTAATAACGTATTAGTATTCCCTGGACTTTTCAGAGGAGCATTAGACGTTAGAGCGAAAGTGATTAACACTGAAATGAAACTTGCAGCAGCTCATGCAATAGCTGATATGGTAACGGAAGATCAATTAAACGAAGAATATATCGTTCCATATGCATTTGATAAAAATGTAGGTAAAGCAGTAGCCAAAGCAGTAGCAGATGCAGCTATAAAAACAGGTGTAAATAGAATTTAGTTTTACTTTTAAACATGATTTAAGAAGTGTGAATTTCAATTCACACTTCTTTTTTAATAAATAAATTCTAAACAATTAACAAAATATTTCAATATTAGTTAATAATATTATATAATGTTTATTACGGCAAAATAAATCTTAAGGAAAATGATATGGACATAATTAATATAGGGATAATATTTTTGACAATAGTTTTAGTTATGAAGCTAAAAAAACCTTTATATGTGTGTATTTCAGCAGGGATTATAATAACGGTATTACTGTATAAAATTCCTATAGACACATTTTTTGAACTTGCCAAAAATGGTTTACTTGGCAGAGCGACTATCAATATGGTGCTAGCTTTTTATACTATTACTTTCTTACAGAGAATGTTGGAGAAAAGAGATAGACTTATGCTTGCAGAGAGGTCTATAAGTAATCTATTTAATAATAGGAGAATCAACGCGATGTTTGTGCCTTTTGTCATTGGGCTATTGCCTTCTCCAGGCGCAGTACTTATAGCGGCTCCAATGGTAGTAAATGCGACGGAAGGTTATCTTGACACAGAGGAACAGACTTTTGTTACTAGTTATTTTAGACATATATCCGAAGCGTTTTTACCAACATATGCACATATTATTCTTGCTATGCAACTTTCTGGTATGAAGATGTCAAGTTTTGTAATAGGCATGCTTCCAATGGTAGTAGTGTTGTTTTTAGCAGGATATATAGTTTACGTAAGGAAGATACCTAAAGAGACTGGATTACCTCCGTCAAAAGATAAAAAAGCAGATGCAAAAAACGTTATAAGAAGTATGTGGTCAATAGTTCTTACGGTAGTGGTAATACTGGCTTTCGACATACCGATACACTATGCAACTATTGGAGTAATAGTATTGAATTTTATAGTTGATAAATTTTCATTTATGGAAATTAAGCCGATGTTTATAACTGCATTTGAAACTAGAATCATATTAAATACTATAATAATTATGATATTTAAAGAAGTTTTACTGCATACAGGTGTTGTAGAAACATTGCCTAGTTACTTTGCTAATCTACCGATTTCCATTGAGTTGATTTATGGATTGATATTCTTAATAGGAACTATAATTGCAGGTAGTCAAGCAATAATAGCAGTAGGAATTCCATTGGCATTTGCAACTGTTCCAAATGCTGGCATAACATTGTTGATATTCTTAATGTCAATGAGTTATATAGCGATGCAAATATCTCCAACTCATATTTGCCTGGCAATAGTCACAGAACACTTTAAAGTATCTTTTGATAGCTTGGTCAAGAAGACGCTTCCCGTTATGGGAATATTTATGTTATTCTTGTTTATCTACGTCTTCATATTAAATGGAATATTTTAAGAATGAGTGATAGACATAGGCGATTTTACATCGTCTATGTTTTTTTATGTAAATATTAAATCGGAAACTCCGTTATCGTGTTATAATAGTACTGGAGGGATTCTTATGAAAATGAAACCAGAAATTAGATTGGTACAAGAGCAGAGACTTATTATGACGACAGAATTACGTCAATCTATTATGTTGCTACAATTAAATTCATACGACTTGACTGATTTCTTAAAAGAAGAACTCGTAGATAATCCAGTATTAGAAATGGAGCCTATAGTTACTGATGTTACAACTCTTCCTACAGAAAACAAAGAAGTTGATATCAAGGATTATTTTGAAAACTATGAAGATTACGATGGGATACCGAACTTTGGTACTGAGAAGAGAGAAGACTACTCGCTAGAAGCGTTTACAAAATATGAATCAACTTTATACGATTATTTAAAAATTCAATTGGATTTAATAGATATTAGCGAAGAGGATAGAGAAATTGCAGAAATTCTATTGGGATTGATAGATTCAGATGGATACATTAGGGAAGATTTTGAGAAGCTATCTGAGAAGACGGGAATTTCATTAGAGAGACTAGAAGAAGTATTGGAAATCATTCAAAGTTTAGATCCTCTTGGCATTGGAGCTCGTGATATTAGAGAATGTTTATTACTACAGGCATTAGGAAGTGTAGATTACTCGATGGAACTTGAAGAGTTGATACTTAACCATTTGGAAAATTTAGCAATGAATAGAGTTCCTAAAATAGCTGAAGCTCTGGGAGTTAGTCATGAAAAGACTCAAGAGCTAATAGACATAGTTAGAAGCTTTAATCCTAAACCTGGCAGCGAGTTTGGAGAGAGACAATTAGACACTAATTATATAGTTCCCGATGCAAGTATAGAGAAAGTAGACGGAGAATATGTGATAATTTTAAATGATGTTACAGGACCAAGACTTCATGTTAATTCATTTTACAGACGTATGATGCAATCTGGTTCTGAGCAGGGCGCAATCGACTACTTGAATGATAAGTATCAAAGAGCTATTTGGATAATAAAGGCTATAGAACAGAGAAGAGATACTATATATAGAGTGATTCAATCTATTATTGACCACCAAAGAGAGTTTTTTTATGGAGAGAATAGGATATTGGCTCCATTAACGATGAAAGTAGTGGCTGATGATATCGAGATGCATGAATCCACTGTAAGCCGTGCAATTAATGGAAAATATGTACAAACTCCATTTGGAACTTATGAACTTAGATTTTTCTTTACATCTGCCCTAGAAAGCGTTGGTGGAGATGTGTCGTCTAATCATATTAAAGATGAAATAAAAGCGATTATAGAGGAAGAGAACCCTAAAAAACCACTAAGTGATCAAGCTATAGTTGGTATACTGAATGAAGACGGAATAAAAATCTCTAGAAGAACCATTGCGAAGTACAGAGATGAAATGAATATTCCATCATCGACTATGAGAAAGAGATATTAAAAGCCTATCAAGAGATAGGCTTTTTTCTTTGAATTTCTTTAAGTAAATGATTAGCTTTCTTAGCGTCCTTAAAAGTATAGTAGTAAAAAACACAAGCTCCCATAAAATAAGGTATGGTGAAAGATATACAAATATCTTGATATCCATTTTCGTGAATTGGTTCGAAAAAGGTGGAAATATAAGTAATCAGTAGTATTATTCCCATAGCTATTATATATTGAATGACTATAGTTAAAGCAGGTGGAATTTTCTCAAAGAGTGGATACATATATAGTACTACGACTGCAATAGTTGAAAATAAAAACATCATTATAGTATTGGAATATTCAGAGAAATCATTAAAATAATATGAATTAATAAATCCAACTGAAAGAGAGATTATAGTGTAGCTTACACAGATTACCAAGGCCATTTTTTTAAATACTTTCTTCATATACTACCTCCGTATCTTTCTAATTCTTCAATAAATGAATCTCTGTAGTTCCTGTTAATAATCAGTTGCTCATTATTTTTTAGACTTGCTATTACTCGCATTCCAACAGTAGATTTAATGCTGTCAATATAGTTTATATTTACAATTTGAGACTTATTTATCCTGATGAATCCTAGTGAAGTATATAGGTTTTCCAACTATTTTAAAGACTTGTCAATAGAATAAACTTTTTCTTCTAAATAAGCGAAAGTCGTCCTATCAACAAACTCAAAATAGTAAATATCATCAATATACACTAGAAACGTGCTTTTTTCATCCTGTAGATTAATTTGAGGTGAAACTGAACTAGCTATTTCTATTATTTTGTTAAGATTAGAATTCAGAGTATTATAATAGATATCTATTCTTTCAAAACCTTCCTCAATTTTATATAAATTCACATTCATAATTAATAGCCTATTAGTTTAAAGACTGCTTCTTCATACTTTTCAGGAAAATCTATGATTCCTTCTACGTGCTTAGAACTTAGTAAAAGATAGTCTTTACTATAACCAGATAAAGGTATGTATTCATAAATAGCTTGTCCCACTTCAATAGGAGCTATTTCATCGTATGCAGATTGAATTACTAAAGTTGGAGTAACTATTTTCTTTGCAGCTTCAAATACATCTCCATCTTTGAATTCAAATCCTTTAAATATTCTCATATATACATTAGAATAGAACATTGAATAATTTACAACGATTTTTTCCATTCCCATATCCAACATTACTCCCTCTATCATATCTGCCATGCTGCTATAACTAGAGTCAAGAATTAAATAGTCTATATTATTGTGAGAATGTTTTTTTGCTCCATAAAGTGCAGCAGTTGCAGCTCCCATAGATTGACCATGAACAATAATCGGGTCGCTATTAAGTTCGTTAACGAAATCCACAACATATATTAAGTCTTCACTTTCTTTAATGCCGAATGTCACTTCTTTTAAGGCAGACATTCCAGCAGAACGTAGGTCAATTGCAAATACTGTATAGCCATTTTTCAAATACATTTCAGCTATAGGCGCCATTGATATGTGATCTCCACCTTGCCCATGAACTAATATCGCATTTCCCTTACTTTCTATTTCAGGTGAAAATTGAACCATAGGGATAATTTCATCATCAGAGTTAGTAACCGGTATATAGGAACGGCTCCAAGTAGATAAAAACTCATCTAAATCATACCCCCATAATTCCAGTTGTTTCACACTATTAGTTGAAGTGTCATTTTCCTCATTGATATATAGAAATTGGGAAGTAGTGAATTTTCCTAAATACATTGATCCAATTAGAATAATTACAATCAAGACTACTACGATTATTCCTATTATTTTTAGTATTCGATGTTTTTTCATATCCTGCTCCTTAGTTTTATTGAAACAATAATATCATATTAGAACTATTTGTTGAACTAACAATGCATAAGGTGCAAAACTCTTGCTATAAGTTGCGATATTGATTCTGAAATCAAAGTTTTAGGTTAGGTATATAAAAATGGGGGTAAACCATATATGAGGAGTGATTATATGGATAGAATAATAGTTTTTTTGGCTGACGGTTTCGAAGAGATAGAAGCTCTTACCCAAGTTGATTTTCTACGAAGAGTAGATGATATTGAAGTTGATATGGTCACAATTAATGGAGACTTAATCACTACAGGAGCTCATGGAATAAAAATACTTGCAGATAAAATGATAGACGATATAGATATTTCCGACTATACTGGCTTGGTACTTCCTGGAGGATGGCCGGGGGCTGATAATCTAAGGAACAATAAAAAAGTGGTTGAAATTGTACGAAAGTTTTATGAAGAAGACAAACTTGTTGCTGCAATATGTGCAGCACCGATAGTTTTAGCTAAAGCAGAAATTATTGATGGCAAAAACATTACTTCGTATCCAGGGTTTGAAGATGATTTAAAATCTGGTAAGTATTCAATGGATAGTGTAGTAGTGGACGGAAATATTATCACTGCTAGAGGTCCTGCAATGGCAGGATTACTTGCGTATAAGATAGTGGAATACCTGAAAGGTAAAGAGATATCAGATGTACTAAAAGCAGATACGCTGCAAAATCTATTGTAGAATATGAGAAGCTAAATACAGCTTCTCTTTTTTATGATTAATAACTATTCAAAGGGCTATAAATAGTATAATTAGTAAAATATAGAGAGTTATCTATATTTTGCATTGAGACAATAGAAAGGAGAACATAAAATGGCACACGATCATAAGCATAATCATGGGCATCACCATCATCACGACACTGGGGGCAATATCGGCATAGCATTTATACTAAATCTATCATTTACCATTATTGAAATAATTGGCGGTTATTATACCAATAGCATTGCGATTATTTCAGATGCAGTTCATGATTTAGGAGATAGTTTATCGTTGGGTTTGGCATGGTATTTTCAAAAAATATCTCAAAAGGACAAAAACAAACAATACACTTATGGATATAAAAGGTTTTCGCTATTGGGAGCAATAATAAACTCTATTGTATTAGTAGTTGGTAGTATGTATATACTGACGGAAGCTCTGCCTAGATTATTTACTCCTCAGGAAACCAATTCTAAAGGTATGTTTATTTTAGCAATTATAGGAATAGTTATAAATGGTGCAGCAGTTTTAAAAACTAGTGGTGGAAGTTCAATTAATGAGAGAGTTGTGTCACTTCACTTATTGGAAGACGTACTAGGATGGGTGGCAGTATTAGTTGGTTCTATAATCATGCATTTTACTGGACTTACTATAATTGACCCAATACTGTCGATTTTAATTGCTTGTTTTGTTTTGATAAATGTAGTTAAGAATATTAAAGGAGTTATTCCCATCTTACTTCAAGGTACTCCTATTGATGTAGATATTGAGCACATAGTTGAAAGACTTGGAAAGCTAAAAGACGTTTCAAGTATTCATGATTTTCACATTTGGTCTTTGGATGAAGAATACAATATATTAACTATTCACATAAAGGTTCATGAGTCAAAAAACATGTTAGATTTAGTTGAGTTAAAGCGTGAAATCAGAACTATCTTACAAGAAGAAGGAATACAACATGCAACTATAGAATTTGAATTACCTGAGGAAGATTGGGAACTTTTAGTATAATTACTCTCATTTTTGTGCATGAAAAGCGAGGAATAGTATTTTAATCAGAACTATAATTGTATTAATGGAGGTGAAGAGGTGGATTGGATTGAGAAATTTAATAAGACTATTGAATATATAGAGGAACACTTAGAAGATGAGATAGATAATGTGAAATTAGGAGAGATAGCACATTGTTCAACTTATCATTATCAAAGGATGTTTGCATATATGTCTAATATTCCTTTATCGGAGTATATTAGGAGAAGACGTATGACAATGGCTGTAAACGATTTGAGAAATGGAGAGAAAATTATAGATATCGCTCTTAAATATGGATATTCTTCTCCAACTTCATTTAATAGAGCTTTTCAAAATATTCATGGAATTCCGCCGTCTAAGGCAAAAGAAAGTGGAGTTCAATTGAAATCTTTTTCGCCTATCACATTCAAAATAACGATACAAGGGGCTGAAGAGATGAATTACCGAATCGAAGACAGGGGAGAAATTAGAATTTTAGGTATTTCCACTGCAATAACTAAGGAGATGGAAGAGAACTTTAAAGCTATTCCTCAAATGTGGGGCAAAGCTTCAATGGACGGGACAGTTGAGAAGCTAATTACTTTGATGAATGGAGAATTAAAGGGAGTTCTAGGGGTAACGGTTTATGAAAATGAAGATGATTGGAAATACTATATTGGAGTAGAATCTAATTCAGATAACGCTTATGGATTTGAAGAGCATGTTATTCCCAAATCTAAGTGGGCGATATTTTCCGGTGAAGGAAGTGGAATATCCATTCAAGAATTATTGAAACGAATATTTACAGAATGGTTGCCTAATTCGGAATATGAATATGGAAATGCAGCAGATATAGAACTTTACACAAATCCTGATCCAAAGAATACTAAATATGAAGTTTGGATACCGATAGTAAAAAATAATAGCTTATTAAGGGACATTTAAAGATGTCTCTTTTTTATTTAGGTTAAACATATTGACTCTATATAAATAATAGCTTATAATATAAACATATATTTACAAAGGGTGATTATATGACAAATAGAGAAAAGGAAATATTGGAGATTATAAGAAATAATCCTCAAATTTCACAAAATGAGATTGCAAAAAAACTTAATATTACAAGATCATCTGTGGGAGTTCATATAGCTAATTTAATAGAAAAGGGTTATATCGTTGGGAGAGGTTACATTATTTCCAATAGTGATTATATAGTCATAATTGGTGGAGCAGACGTGGATATAGTCGGGAAACCTTTCAATAAATTGATAGAGAAGGACTCAAATCCCGGTAAAATAACTTATTCTGTAGGAGGAGTAGGTCGAAATATTGCTGAAAATCTAGCAAAGTTAAAAGTGGATACAAGACTTTTGACGGCAATAGGCAATGATAGAAATGGTGATTTGATAAAAGAGAATGCTATGGTAAACAATATTGATATTCAACATTCAATTTTTTCGGATCATCATGAAACTGCAACATATTTAGCAATTTTAGATGAAGAGCATGACATGAGCCTTGCAATTGCAGATATGGATATTATTGATGCAATAACTCCTGAAGTAATAGTAAAAAATCTTCAGTTCATAAATAATGGAAAAATATGTGTTTTAGATACTAATCTGACTCAAGAAACCATAGAATTTATATGCGAAAATGTGGAAAATGATGTATTTGTGGATACAGTTTCAGTGACTAAGGCAAAAAAACTATTGAATGTACTTCCAAAGGTTCATACTTTAAAAGCCAATAGATATGAAGCAGAAGTGCTTTCTGGAATGAAAATAGAAGATGAGGAAGATATAATTGCAGCAGGAAAAGAAATCGTAAAAAGAGGAGTAAAAAGAGCCTTTTTGACTTTAGGAGAAAAAGGAGCCTATTACTTTGAAGGAAATCAAATATTAAAGGTTAAGTCCAATATAATAGCAGTTGAAAATGCAACAGGAGCAGGTGATGCTTTCATGGCTGGATTATGCTATAGCCATTTTAAAGACTTATCCATTGAAGAAACTTTTTATATAGCAGTAGGATCTTCGAGAGTAACACTTAAAGACAATAATACCATAAGCGATAGCTTGAATTTAGATAATATAATGAAAGAAAGAGGAGAGATTAAGATATGTTAAATGTAGAGACACTTAAAAAATATGTGGTAATTAGCGATGAAGTTCAAGAGGCACTGGATAGCGGAAAACCAGTAGTGGCATTGGAATCAACTATAATTTCACACGGTATGCCTTATCCACAGAATCTAGAAACTGCAAAATCAGTTGAGAGAATAATCAGAGAGCAAGGAGTTGTTCCAGCTACTACTGCAATAATAAACGGAAAGATTAGAGTTGGGTTAAACGATGAAGAACTAGAGTTTATGGCTACTTCTAATGATATTATTAAAGCATCGAGAAGAGACTACCCACACATAGTTGCCAATGGATTAAATGGAGCTACAACAGTTGCAACAAGTATTATCACTGCTAGTCTAGTTGGGATAAAAATACTAGTTACTGGTGGAATTGGTGGAGTTCATAGAGGTGCAGAAACAACATTTGATATATCAAGAGACCTTCAAGAAATTGCAAATACAGATATAGCAGTAGTTTGTGCTGGAGCTAAATCTATTTTAGATATCGGTCTTACTTTAGAATATTTAGAAACTTTAGGAGTTCCAGTACTAGGATATAAAACTCCTGAGATGCCAGCGTTCTTCACTAGAGAAAGTGGATTTAAACTTGATTATGAAATAGATTCATATGAAGAAATGGCAAATAGCATAAGAACTAAATGGGAACTTGGACTTAGAGGAGGAGTGTTAGTTGCAAATCCAATACTTCCAGAAGACGAATTAAATAAAGCAGAGATAGACAAAGCAATAGCTGAAGCATTGAAATCGGCTGAGGAAAATGGAATTAAAGGAAAAGAAGCAACACCTTATCTATTGGATAAAGTTCTTGAAGCAACAGAAGGAAAAAGTTTAGCAGCAAATATAAAACTAGTTGAAAATAACGCTCTAGTTGGAGCAAATATAGCAAAAAACATGTAGTTGAAAAGCGGTAGAAACCCATATTCTATCGCTTTTTTATTTGCCAAAATCAAAAATAAATCAAAGAATGTTTAGATAGTTTTAAGCTTTAAGGAAAACTGAGATTTAATTGAGTATAAGTGCTAATGTATATTTAAGAGTTGAGAAGGGGGAAGTAAATTGAAGAAAAACAAAGACATTCAGTTTAACATAATAATCATCATTTTAGCAATATTATACTCTAAAGCACTTATTGCATTAACTATATTTGGGAGAGATGTAGGAGGGTTGGCTGCATTAGCCGAAGCAAGAGCAGTTAATCAGTCAAGCATTAATATAATTCCAATGGCAAATATAATCAACTATATAACTAGTTTTGATATGATTTTATTTATGAAGATACTGATGTATCTGCCACTTGGATATTTTCTAAACATCAAATTAGACTTTAAGAAATCACTGTTAATAGGAACGGTTATTAGCGTAATAATGGAATCGATTCAATATTATTTTCATACAGGAAACTTTGAAGTAGATACTATTATTTTGAATATCATAGGAGTTATCATAGGAATAGTTGTTTGTATGTTAATAAAAAATGAAGATAGCGATAAAAACTACATTAGGATTACATTTTTCATAACTGCATTTTTGGTGATATTCAATTTATTTCTGAACAATAATACGGATAAATTTAGGATTCTCTCCTGGAGTAATAATGTAAATATAGTAGATTCGCGAGAGGAATTAGGAGAATACTCTTTAAATCAAGAAAATATAGTGGGGAGATATATTAGTTCCGATATTGATTTGGGCACGATTAAAATTGAAGTAGGTGGGAAAACATTAGAATATAATATGGAGGACAGAATCACTACTTTTGATATATTTGAATTTGAAAAGGATGGAAAGATAGGATATAGTGTTCAAAATTTTTCTAAATCATGGGATGATTACTCCGTTGATAATGCAATTTCAATAGTAGAAGGAGATTACGGAAATATTAAATTCTATGAAGATACTCCTGATGAAATAATCATATGGGAATCGAAAGAAGGCAAAGTTGAGGCTATAGGTAGTATAAATGTCAGATATAGCGGGAGGTTAAAGTAATGGAACAATCAATTGGAGTTAGAAAAAAAGGTTTGTCTAACAGTTCTCTAAAGATGATTGCCATATTTATGATGCTATTAGACCATATATCTACAATAGTATTGACGACAGAAAACTTGTTTGTAATATCTTACATGCCAATTATTGCAGATAGTTTTCACTTTTTAGGAAGGATGGCATTTCCAATTTTCGCATTTTTGATAGTTGAAGGATTCTACCACACATCTAATTTTAAAAAATACATGGGTAGATTATTAGCATTTGCTTTTATATCAGAGATGCCTTATGATTTTGCCTTTGTAGGTTCATTTTTTGATCCAATGCTCCAAAATGTGTTTTTCACATTATTCATTGGACTTATAACGGTATATTTTGTAGATAGATTCAAAGGAAGTACAATTATACAATTTGCTGTAGTATTCATATTTTCAATCATATCAATTTTTGTAAAATGTGATTATGAAATCATAGGAATCATTATTATGGTCATGTTTTATATTTATAGAGAAGACAAGAGGGCTTTAGCAGCAGTTATGTTAGTCATATTTTCATTTTTTGCAATAGTTTATAATAATTGGATGTATTTAGGTGTATTTTTATCTATGCCACTTATTTTAATGTATAATGGGGAAAAAGGAAATAGTCTTAAGTATGTTTTTTATGGTTTTTATCCGGTACATCTGATTGTATTGGCAATAATTGCAAAGATATTGATATAATTTAGAGGCAGGTAGATAATATAATCTATCTGTTTTTTGATATACTAGTAATTGGAGGTGTACAAATGTCCAAATTTAAGAAAAGAAGCACAATGATTTTAATACTATCCTTAATTTTATGTGGATTTTCATGTGGCAAAGTGGAAAAAAGCATAGTCAATAATGTAAGCGAAACAGAAAATATAAATGATCTACCATATATAGGATTGATGGTATGCTATTCCATAGATACCAATGATTTTAGAGAATTAGCCGGGTTTGCAGATTACATATTTATTGGATATGTAGATGAAATGGTAAATACTGAGTATAAAGAACGGCACGATATTCTTACTAATTATAAAATAACGGTTTTAGATAATATAAAAGGTGAATTAATAAAAGATGACTCTATTCCTATGGTAAAAGATGGAGGAGTAAGTAAGGATGGAAAATTTTTAGAAATAGATTCTAGAGATTTTATGCCATTGGAGGGAAATATGTATGTGTTTTATGGAAACGGGAAAGAAGATGGTTCAATATTTATTTCAGGAGCAAACTCCAATTATCTCTTAGAAGAAAACGCTGAGAAAGAGCTTGTAGAAACTAATGAAGAATATCTAAAATCACATGAGATATTAAGAAAAGTAATACAGGGATATGAAAATGAAATAGTTTCAGATAGACAGAGGTATAAATCTAAATACGAAGCAAAATAAACCCAGATAGTCTGGGTTTATTTTATTTATGTCTTTAGACAGTTGAGCTCGCGTAGCGTGCGAAACATAAAACCACCTGCTATGCGGGTGGTGCGGTAATTGGTTATACCAAAAAATCACTAACCTTGATATTATAGAGATGTTCAAGCCTCTATTATACGA
>JAAYFG010000054.1 GCA_012728335.1 Tissierellia bacterium
ATCTCTTAAGTAGTCAAATCCAAATTCATTATTAGTACCATATGTGATATCTGCTGCATAGGCAATTTTTCTTTGTTGAGGAGTAAGTCCATGAACTATACACTCTACCGATAATCCCAAAAATTCATAAACCTTGCCCATCCACTGTTTATCACGAAGAGCTAAATAGTCGTTTACTGTTACTATATGAACTCCTTTGCCAGAAAGAGCATTCAAATAAGTAGGTAATGTCGCAACAAGCGTCTTACCTTCACCTGTTTTCATCTCAGCGATTCTACCTTGATGTAATATGATACCGCCTTCGATTTGAACTCTAAAATGCTTCATTCCAAGAACTCTATACGAAGCTTCTCTACATACAGCAAAAGCTTCGGGAAGAATATCATCTAATGTTTCACCATTATTCAATCTCTCTTTAAATTCAACCGTCTTATGTTTTAATTCGGCATCTGATAGTTTTTGCATCTCACTATCATAGCTTTCTACTCGGTCTGCTATTGGAGCAATTTTCTTTAATTCCTTGCTACTGTAACTTCCGAAAAGTTTATCAAAAAAACTCACTAGGACCTTCCTTTCAATGGACGCCACTGCGTCAAAATATATATTTACTATTAATTAGTCTTCTCATTCCGTCAATAATCTATTTTATCATTAAAACGCCAATTCATCAATGATGTATGCAAATTGTAACATTTATATTAGATATTTATCACATTGATTATACTTTATCCACTATAATTAGTATAAATTCAAAAAGGAGTAGATTTCTCTACTCCTAAACCTCAAATTCACTTGCTCGTTTTATCTTTGCAAAATACAGTCCTATTATGAAATATGCAACTCCAAATAATATCTGAATAATTAATTCATACTTTATATCCAATATGTTAAATGTCGGTTCGTAAACTCCTTTTACATAATAATATGCTGGAAAGAATTTTGCCATATTAAGCGTTCCTTCGCTTAGTAAATAAGGTGGCACGAATACTCCAGATATAAACGCCATTCCTAATGATATTAAATTTGACATTGAATCTATGCCAAAAGAACTTTTTGCAAAACTGCTTATCAAGAACGAAAGACCTAGTAGTGAAAAGGAAAAAGCTCCGGCATTTACAATATATTTCATCATAGGAATTTGAGATATATACTCTCCTTTATATATTATTACCCCTATTACAAAAATTCCAAGTATCATAATTCCCATGCTAATATATGCCAAAAATATTTCTAGATTAAAAGCTGTATTTGATTTAGCTGAAATATGATTTCTCCAAATAATCTCTTTACTGTTAAATTCAAGCATAATCTTTCCAAATAGTGCAATGAATATTCCCATTAGTGCATATGCCAAAACGCTAAAATATGAATCAAAAAAAGCTCTAACCCGTAAGTTCGATTGATCCTTGCTCATATTTACCACATTGGCTTCTCGTTCCATTACCTTTCCCAGTTTATCTAAATTATATTCTCCAGCTTTATTCATAGCTTCCATATACATTAGAAACTTTGAAATATTGTTTTCCACATTCATAGAATACTCGTCATGAGGATCTCTATAAATATTAACCAGTTCATCTTCCCCATTAATAAGCCTGTCTTTGAAATTCTCAGGAATTTCTATAATCATAGAATATCCTCCAAGGAAAATCTGTTCCTGTATCTCTTCATAGTTTAAATCTATCTCGACTAAATAATTACTTCCAAGGCTTTCAATGAGAGCTTTTGAAATATCACTTTTACTGTGATCCATATATCCTATGCTAATCCTCACATCTGAATACTCTTTGTTCTCATCATTCAAACTTCTACCAATTAGCAAGGTCAGTGCCAGATATATTCCAGTATATATAAGCAATATTCCTTTATTTCTATAGGCTAGTTTTAAAAAATATTTATATACTGTCATATGTTTTCCTCCTTAGCTGTATATATGCAATAGATAGTAATATTATTGAATACGCACCTATTAAAACCGTCATAGGTTTTATATGACTAGTATTATTAAGCATATTTACTCTTAATAAATTATCTGTTAATACTCCTATTGGATTAAATTTATTGATAATTGGAAAATTGTTATCTATAATGAGTTTTACATCAGGCCCTGTCATTCCATTTAATCCTGCTGCCAATAGCATAAATCCCCTTATAATAGTATCTTTAAGCCCTCTATTTGCTATATTCAAACTGCCTAGAAAAAGTCCAAATGACGCCCCAAATATGTTTCCAAATAGGATTAAAAACACCGTTAAAGATAGATTATTTATAAGCCTTACATCTAAAACATTCTCTATGAATACTATAAGCAAGAAATTCATAGTCATATTTATCGCTATATTTGCCATAAGTGTTGGAATAATAAAATATACTCGCTTCAATGCGGAAATATCCTTTCTCATTCCCAATACACTGAGCTCACCCTTTGACTGAGTCGCAACTCCATTAGTCGAAAATGCAGAGTAGAAACTAAACATAGCAACTAACATATAAAAGGATAACAGTAAGCCATTTTCTTCTTCATTGTGCTGATTTACATAAGATTTAGTAAAATCATAGCTATCTATTGGCATTTTCAACTCATTCATCTCAATAATTTGATCAACTATAGATTTAACTATGGTCTCGTTAATTCCTCTGCCTTTGACATACATATTTAACTCACTATCCACCGATACGTCTATATCATCACGTTCAGATATATCACTTATATCATCCATAACTACAGGATTGATGATTTCTATTTCATCGAATACATATTTTAAATAGCTATTACTTTCTATTCCAACGTTAATGGTTTCAAACTCATCTTTTATCAATAGATTTCCAAATGCGAATTTATAAAAAATCGCAAGTAGTAATGGGAATGCCACCGTCCAAAACAGAAAAGATTTTGATCTGAACAATAGCAGTACTTCGTATTTTATCTGTCTTAAACTCGCATTCATCAGTCCCTCAACTCCTTGCCTGTAAGTTCTAAAAACACATCATTTAAACTAGGCGTCTCACTGTACAATGTTTCATATACTAAGTTTTCTTCCTTTATGAAATCAAGCAATACGGAAAGATTATTATGTCCACGTTCAAATTTAAGGATGAATTTTCCGTTTTCACCAATATTTTGAACTTCTCTCACATATTCGATACTTTCTAATTTCTTTTTTGTATCACCGACTGGATTTATGAATTCAACGACTATTTTTTCAGTAGTAGCAATCATATTTTTCAGTTCATCTAGTGTTCCTGTTACTAAATCTCTACCATTATCCATGATTACTATTCTGTCACACAGTTCTTCTGCCTCTTCTAAGTAATGAGTCGTATAGACGATTGTGGCTCCGTTTTCACTCAGCTTTTTGATTCCATCTAAGATAAAATTTCTACTTTGTGCATCTACAGCAACTGTCGGTTCATCTAAGAATATAAGTTCAGGCTTATGTGCTATACCACAGGCAATATTAAGTCTTCTCCTAAGTCCACCACTAAGTTCTTGTGATTTTTTATCCCTATGACCTTCTAATCCAACAAATTCAATTGCCTCTTCTACATATTTTTTCCTAAGGCTATTATCGTCAATATATAGTCCGCAAAAATAGTCTATGTTTTCCCAAACTTTTAAATTGTAAAACACCGCAATATCTTGAGGAACTATTCCTATCCTTCTCTTTAACTCATAGGAAGTTGATTTCAATTCTTCACCAAATACATTGATAATTCCCTTATCATAATTTAAAAGTCCCAATATACAGTTGATTGCCGTCGTCTTCCCACTGCCATTGGGACCAAGTAGACCAAGTATTTCCCCTTCTAAAACATTCATATTAAAGTGTTCCAATGCTATATTATCTTTATATCTCTTAACTAGATTTTCAACATTAACTATCATTACGAATACCTCCTTCATCTTAAATACATTATACAAAAGCTGTTTATAAATTATTAGTGAAGAAAATCACTTATTCATATGACATTTGTCACAATTCATTTTAGTAATTTACTTTAATAAAGTTAATATATCGTATATAATTTAGGTGATGATAATTCGAAAGGAGAATGACTATGATAGAATTTGCCGATGTGAAAAAAGCGAAGGAAAGAATCGAGCCATATATTTTTAGAACTCCACTACTTAGAGTTCCTGCATTAGATGATGTACTTAATTGCCAAGTCTATATAAAACCTGAAAATTTACAGTTTACAGGTTCTTTTAAATATAGGGGTGCAATGAACAAAGTCCAATCACTTACAGATAAAGAAAAATCAGCTGGTGTAGTTGCAGCTTCCAGTGGAAACCATGGACAAGGTGTGGCATATGCAGCTAAAATCGCTGGAATTGATGCAACTATTGTAATGCCTACAAATGTAAATCCAGTAAAATTAAAGAACTGTCAAAATTACGGCGCTAAAACTCTATTTGAAGGAACTAAGTCCAGTGAAAGAGAAGTTAAAATGAATGAGATTGTTGCAAACGAAGGAAAGACTTCAATCCACCCTTATGGTGATGATTTTGTAAAAGCTGGACAAGGAACTATGGCTCTTGAAATTTTAGAAGATGAACCTGATATGGACTTTTTAGTAGTTCCTATCGGTGGCGGTGGAATGATATCAGGAATTTCTGTAGGAGCTAAAGGATTAAGTGAAAAAATAAAGATTATAGGTGTAGAACCAACTGGTGCCAGCAGATATACTGAAAGCTTAAAGATTGATGAGCCTGCTGCACTGGACAAAGTAGATACTATTGCCGATGGAACTAGAACAGACAAAGCAAATCCTGGCAATTTTGAAATCATCAAAAACTATGTCGATGAAATAGTTACTGTAGATGACGATGAAATAAAAGATGCTATGAAAGCTATAGTAAGCGGTGCTAAAATCATTGCTGAACCGTCTTCTTCAATGCCTGTTGCTGCTGCTATGTACAATAAGATTAAATTTAATAAAGATGATAAAGTCTGCTTTGTAATATCAGGCGGGAATAATGATTTAGAGTTTCTATCTGAAATCATTGCATAATTAAAGGGAAATGTCTGTACATTTCCCTTTTTTCTTCTTTTTACTTTATGTTTCTAGTATAATGTATTTAAATATTGAAATGGAGTAATTATGAGAACATTCTTTGAAAAATTGCTAATTGCATTATTATGTACATATAGTGCATATATTGTGGATCAGAGTTTTGATATGATACCATATTTGCTAATAGTCATAATCATATCAACCGTGCTAGATCTGGTTAAAAAAGACGCATACGAGCTCATAATATATGGAGTATCTGCAATCCTTTGTTTGGTAGACCCTTCATTTGTATTTTTCATGCCATTAATACTTTATAATTTATCTACAAAATACATGAAGTTATCCGCATTATCCATAATAGGAATAATACTATTCAGCACAATTATGACTTTATTCACATCTATACTTTCTATATATCTATCATTGAAAAATAGAGAATATCAAAATTTAGTAATAGATAATAAAAAGACTAGAGATAATCTTAAAGAAGATACCATTCAATTAAAAACATATAATCAACAATTGATTGTAGAGAAAGAAAAAGACATTGAAATCGCTATATTAAAAGAACGAAATCGGATTTCTAAAGAGCTTCACGAATCCGTTGGACACCTTGTAAGTAGTAGCATATTACAAGTAGAAGCACTTTCCTTAATTGCAGATAGCATTGGCAACGAAACGCTTATGAATGGCTTGAATATACTTCAAGATAGGCTTTCTGCAGGAATGAAAGACATAAGATATAGCATCCATAATCTACATAGTCAATCTCTAGATTTGGAAAAGCAGATAAAAAATATAATTGATGAATATCCGAATATAGCAATTTTACTTAAGTATGATATCAGAGAAGATTTGAATTACAGTTTGAAATTTGATATCTTATCCATTGTTAAAGAAGCCATTATTAATACTAACAAGCACTCAGATGCCAATTCAATGAATATAGATATAATGGAGCAACCAAAGTTCATCACCATTTCTATAAATGATAATGGAACAGATACAAATGCTAATATTACAACGGGCATAGGACTTATAAAAATGCAAGAAATTGCTTCTAAATATAAAGGCTTTGCAAATTTCAAATTTGACAACGGATTTATATTGCGTATTACACTTATGAAAGGAATAAATAAATGAAAGTGATTATAATAGATGATGATCCACTAGTAGTCAACTCTCTTAATATGATAGTTGAGGCAAATGGAATTGAAGTTCTTGCCACAGGAAACGACGGAAGTGATGCTCTTGAACTTTATAGAGTCCATAGACCAGACATTGTACTAATGGATATAAGAATGAGCAACATAAATGGAATTGAAGCTACAGAAAAACTTTTAGAATTCGACAATAATGCCAAAGTGCTATTAATAACTACTTTCCAAGACAAAGAGTATATAGAATCTGCACTAAAACTTGGATGTAAAGGCTATATTTTAAAGGAAAACATCAAAGGAATCATTCCAGCAATTAATGCAATTCATTCAGGAAATATGGTATTCGACTCAAAAATTGTAAGCAGTATAAGTGCGAAAAACACTACAATCAAACTAGATGTAGAGCTTTCTGATAGAGAGAAAGATATACTTACAGAAATTGCCGAAGGATTAAACAATAAAGAGATAGCAGAGAAACTCTTTCTAAGCGAAGGCACAGTAAGAAACTACATATCTCTGCTATTGGATAAATTAGAGCTTAGAGATAGAACACAACTTGCAATTTATTATTACAAAACCAGATAGCTACTTACTATCTGGTTTTAATTGCCTATATATATAATAATACACTTATTATAACGACTATTACTCCAACTACCATAGCAGAATATATTATAAAGTCATTGGCTTTCCTCTTTTTTAGAACACCCTTTAGACACTTATAAAACAATATCCCTACAATTCCTCCAATAGTATTTAGAAGCAGGTCATTTACATCAAAACTTCCAATTTTAAAGTAGTATTGAAAACTCTCAAAAAATAGCGATAGCATAAAACTATACAGCACATTTCTAATCACTTTATCATTCTTCATAGTCATATATATTCCAAATGGAATGAACAATATGATGTTTCCAAATATGGAATTAAAATTATAGCTTGCAGACGCTCTGTGATTATACAAATCCTTAAATAATACTAAATTACACCCATTGTATATAATTCTGTCAGATTTAAATAGTTCCAATGGACTTATATATTTAAAAAGTATAATTGACAGTAAAATATATACGTAAACAGCTATCCCAAATATTAAAACTGTCTTTTTCCTATTATTCATGAAAAACACCTCAACTCTATTATACAATCACAGTCTAAAAAAATATCTTATGAATATCAAAGATATTTCTAATTATATTAAAAAAGTGCCTAGACATCGCCTTAAGCACTTTCTGACGCATATAATTATAGTTCACCTGATATGAAATGAAGCTCTCCTTTTTCTAAACCAAGACTTTTTTCTAATACTTCTTCAAAGTTCTCAAGCCTTTTTACATAATTCTCTTTCGGAGTCGGAAAAAGAGTCGGATCCAGTAGGAACAACACGCTTACCAATGCCAATTCAGCCATTTCTTTAGGATGATCTGTTTTGAATTCACCTCGTTCTACTCCTTCTTCCATTATCGCAGTTATAAGAGGAGTCTTTGATTCAAAAGAACCCATAAGCCAACGAAGACGTATTTCCATATTAGTAATTATTTCTGAATGCTCTAAAAATCCATAATGTTCTCTATATCTATCACTTAAAATTTTTCTAATCAATCTCAATTTTTCAGTGCTTTTAATCTCTTTTGAGTCTGCAATCTCTTGTATAGATGCCACATCTTTTTCAATCATACTGTCTACTACTGCATCTAAAACATCATCTTTTGATTTGAAATAATAGTAAAATGTACCTTTTGCAATGTTTAAACTATTTGTAATATCATCAATTGCAGTGTTTTGAAAACCTTTCTCGTCAAATAACTTCCTTGACATTAAAACAATTTCTTTTCTACGTTCCTGAGGTGGTTTGCTAATTCTAACCATAATTATATACATCCTTTCTATCCCGATCATTTTCGACTATGAGTCAGTCAATATTATATTTAAAGAAATAACTTTTGTCAAACCTTTCAATGCCAACATTTTATGGAATTCTTTAACTATTAATACATCTAAATCATATGTCTGTGTTCTTATTCTATCAACTTATCATCAATTATTAAACAAAAATTTAGAGATACCTGTTTTTGGTATCTCTAAATATAGACAAACACTTGTAAGGGTACAAATGCTTATACCTGTTTTTTTGTGCTGATATAATCCATTATCGTATTTATGAGGATTCCGATAGTTATTATAATTCCTCCTACAAAAGTAGCTTCTGCAAAATCATTCTTCATAATTGTATCTACCACTACACCTGTAAATACTTGCCCTATAAATATCAGCAAAGTGAGATTAAAAGCTGGTACTTTTGGAACTGTGATATTACTAAGAAGTACAGTTGCAACGCCAAATAGTCCACCTATGTATATAAATATATTTCTTGAAATCTCAATGTTTGAAGTATTACCTATCCCAAATATTAGAATTAGCATAATAGAAACGACTAATCCAACTACGTGGTTCATAAAGGAAGTCTGTACTTCACCTATATGACTGGACAATCGAGCATTTATAGTTCTAGATACAACTACAGTAACTCCGGCAAAAAACGATAATATAACTGCAATCAAAGCAGAACCCATAGAGCTATCTAACATAAACATTATTCCTACTGAAGCAAATATGATTCCAACTATTGAAGATTTTTTCATAGGATATCTCTTCATGCCAAAAAGTCCAAAATTATCAATCAATAAGGATGTCACCGACTGGCCAAAAAGTCCCAGTGCAACTATGCTAGTCATACTTATTTTTCCAAAGGCAAAATTATTAAATACAGTCGTCAGTACACCGACCGCTCCCCCAATATATATCCACTTCGGTATTTTAAAGTCTAGTTTTATGGCATTTTTAGTTACTCTACATAATAAATAAGAAAATATAGTCCCGACTATATGTATAATAACAGTAGATAAAACCATTCCATAAATTAAGGTCAATTGTCCATTTATGACTATCATAACCGCAATTACTACACCGGTTAATAGAGAAAGTAAATTGTACATACTAATCCTCCTTGTCTATATTATATATTCTCAATTGACAATAAAATAGGACATATGTCATACTATAGTTAATTAAGGGGTGATATTTTTGACATCAAAATATATTAGTACTTTAGAAAAATATGGGCTAAATGAAGATATAACTGGACTTAAATACACTTGCTTCAAGCCTGGTGAAACCATGCTGAAAGAAGAAATGCCTATTTTAAATCTCTATATAGTTATAAAAGGGAAAGCGAAAGTTTGTGCAAGTTCTGCAAATGGAAAAGATCTAACACTCTCCTATTATGTTTCTGAAGGAATAATTGGAGACATAGAGCTAATGACTAATTCCAGAGTTGCCTCTTCAAGTGTAATCGCAATAACAAACTTTGAATGTATTGCAATCCCCTATGACGAAAACTTGAAAGTCTTAAAAAATAATCTTGCTTTTCTAAACCATCTTTCCCAAGGTTTAGCCATTAAATTACTTCGCTCATCTAAAGACTATGTTTCATCTAGCTTGCATTCTGCTGAAGAAAGATTGTGTTCATATATCTTTGAAAACTCAAATGACGGACGATTTGATGAAAAGCTAATTGATGTATCTAATTTAACTGGTATGAGTTATAGACATCTTTCTAGACTTTTGAAAAAACTTTGCAACGAGAACATATTAGTCAGAAAAAATGGTTATTACTCTGTAGTCAATTTTGAAAAACTATATAATAAATCCGTAAAGTCATGATATAAAACAATAAATTATTCACAATAATATTTAATAAATGGTATAATGATTGAGGTAAGTTTTTGGAACCAATTAGTAAACTTACAAAATACAAACATATTTTTAGTATTGATAAAATACTCAAATTGTTTTTTAATATCAAATTAAAGGGGACAGATTGATGAAGAAAAAAGTATTATTAATATTATGTTTATTAGTAGTTTTAACCGCTTGTTCAAGCAAAAAAATGGAAGGTTTTTCTAATGACTTAAAATCAGGGAATTATTTAGTAGGTAGAGATATGCCTGAGGGTGAATATAGCGCTAAATGGATCAATGGAACAGGAAAACTTAGAATTATAGCAAATGACGAAAATTTAGTAGATGATATCTTTGGACCTGAACACCAAAAAACAGCAATTCATGAAATGGACAATATTGTTCTTGATGCAGATACTAGAGTATTAGTAATGGGAGACTTAGAACTTGAACTTACTTCTACTTCTCTTAAATCAGAAGAATACTCTCCTGTTAAAACAGATGATGCAAATGCCATTGAACTTGAAGCTGATAAAGAGTTTGTTATAGGTTCTGATATACCAGAAGGACTTTATACTATTCAAGTTATTGAAGGAAATGGATATGTTTCAAGCCCTAACTTCCCAGATGGAGGAATTAGTCAAACTATGGGCGATAAAGACAACAATTTATACCTTTTAGAATATAGAAATGTTGAGTTAATCGAAGGAGCAAACCTTACTACTTCTGGAGTTTCTGTAAAGCTAATTCCAATGGTTGGAATATAAAACGATAAACAGCGTTGAAGTAATAATCTCAACGCTGTTTTCTATATATTATGTCCTTTTAAATCTTAGTTTTGATACGTTTTTTATACAATTATTTAATTGAATCTCTGTCAATTTTGTCTTTTCAACGTCCTTTTTCATATATAATGGATGTTTAGGATATCCTGTTCCATTAAGCTTATCAAAGTAAATCCAATTTCTGTCTTTTATTCCTATAATATTCATTATCTCTAAAAACCCTTCTATGAATATCCTATTTTGTTCTATATTGTTTCCCCATGTTGCCCATATATCAGATTCAGGGTAATTTTTTAAAATATCCTTTATATACCTTATATTCGTTTCTATTGTTTCTCTGCAATATTCATTATTTCTATTCCAAATTCCTTTTAAATCTTCAGGGTAAGTAGCTATTTCTGGAAATAGATTTAATATTATCCATCCATCATACCCATTGGATGAAGTAATATTTTTTATACGGATTTGGGTAGGATCGTAGTTTTCTCCTAATTCGATTCTAGGATGTTTACCATCACTTGGATTCAAAGCAAAAATAATTATTGGATTATCACCATCAATTCCAAATACATATCTGTGTTTTCCATCATTAGACCTAATATCAATTTTACACACACGTATCCCTCCCTATTATGTTTTAACAACATTATATCTTATAAAGATACCAAGTATAAGTATCTATTTCGTATTTCAATTCAAAAGGTCTCAAACAACCATTTATATTTGATTGACATCTATAAAGAAACATGAGATTTCCACATCGTTTATCTAGTTCCGTAAACACAATCTGTTGAACATCTACTATCTGTTCTCCATATCTTATTTTTATAGGTATAGGAGGCTTATTTTTATTTGAAAAACCGGCAATCACTTCTATCCTTTCATTCAATAACTTCATAGAAACACCTCTTATAATTCACTGCTCATCATAATATATTCTTCATCTTCCATTACACCACCAATGACAGGTGATATTCTACTATCTAAAAAACATGCCCTATGAATAGCTCCATTGCCATGTATTTTCCTTATGTCATCAATTGCTCTATCTAAACGTTCTGCTTTTTCATCATATGCTTGAAACATAGTAAATTGATAGGAGAAATTATCGACTAAATCCGACATTCTAACGGATATTTGACGAAGTGCTTTTTTATTCCACAATTCATCAAATAATAACATTGCACAGTAGAATATAGTATTAGTATTACAAGTCGGAGCATCTAATTTCTTCTGTCTCCTATAAGATACTAATTCACTATCTTTAATACTTATAGCTATAACATACCCACGGAAGTTTGCCTCTCTTAGACGCATACCTACCATCTCACAAAGTCCTAAAATAACTTTTTCTGCTTCATCTCTACTATCTACATCAAAAGCTATAGTTGTAGAATTTCCCATGGATTTCACAGGGCTTTTGTAGTCCTTTACATTACTATTTTCAATACAATTTGCAAATTCCCAAATCTGTTCACAAGGTTTTTTTAACCAGTTCTTTATGTATTCACGTTCGCAATTAGCTAAATCACCAATGGTATATATCCCTCTCGAATTAAGTTTTTCTTCAGTTTTCCTACCAACGAAAAATAGATTTCTCACTGGAAGTGGCCATAATTTTATTGGTAAATCAGTTTTAAATAGTCTATGTACTTTATCTGGTTTCTCCAATTCAGAGCCCATTTTTGCCAATAATTTATTTTCGCTAATTCCTATATTTACAGTAAAACCTAGTTCTTTCTTTATTCTATTGGATAGCTCCATTGCAATTTCCATATAATTATCTTTATAGTGAGACATATCAACGAATGATTCATCTATGGAATACCTTTGAATAATTGGTGAATACTCATATATTAATCTCATCATACTATTACTGGATTTCATGAAATATTTATAATCAGGTGGAATCACAAGTAAATTGGGACATTTTTTTCTTGCCGAAGCAAGGCTTTCACCTGTCATTATTCTATATTTTTTAGCTGGAATAGATTTTGCGAGTACAATTCCATGCCTATTTTCTTCATTTCCCCCAACTACTGACGGCACAGTTCTGTAATCTAAAGCGCCTCCATGCTGCAGGCTATATACAGCGCTCCAGGATAAGTATGCAGAATTCACATCTATATGAAATATGATTTTTGTCATAATAAAACCACCTTTAACAAACATTTGTTCGTATTTATATTATAGTTTTTTATTAGCTATATGTCAATATGACCTAATAAAAGTAAATCTATATTGTTTTTTATTTGACGTATTATCGTGTACTATGATAGTATCAATGTATTATAAGCAATATCACATTGACATTTTCTAATAGTTCAGATGCTTATTTTAAGCTTACAAATATTAAAATATTGGAGGTAATCAAATGAAAACGACTAAACGCTTTACTTTATTACTAGTACTTATTTTGATTTTAGTAACTATCATACCTGTCGCAGCACAAACAAATCAAGATATCAAATTATGGATTAATGGAAAATACGTTGAAACAGACGTTGCTCCTATTATCGAAAATGACAGGACATTAGTTCCTGTTAGAGTGATTTCTGAATCACTTGGAGCGATTGTTGAATGGGATGCAGAAGAACAATTGGTTTCAATTATGGATGTTGATATTGATTTAAACAACCTTGATGATGAATTAAACATTCTGAAATTTAAAAACTTCTTTATCTTGGCTATTGGAGAGACTGAGCTGATAAAAGTCAATGCTGACTATATGCAAAAACTATTAACTGATGAGTTAAAAGAAGGCATTCATGAAGTTTCTGATGAGGATGTAGAAAAAAATTCAACTATTGTTCCTATGGATACTGCAGCAAAAATTGTAGATGGCAGAACTATGGTTCCAATTAGAGTAATTGCTGAACAATTAGGAGTAAAAGTTGATTGGGATGCAGATAATAGAACTGTAG
>JAAYFG010000055.1 GCA_012728335.1 Tissierellia bacterium
ATACACAAGAAGAAAGATTAGCTAGTGGAATATCTGATAACCTAGTTAGACTTTCTGTAGGTCTAGAAGACGCTAACGATATTATCGAAGATTTAAAACAAGCGATTGAACAAACTAGATAAGAATTATTCAAAGGGATGGGCTATAGCTCATCTCTTTTTTTATGTTATAATAATAATCAATAATATACAGGTGGTGATGATATGAAGAAGTTTTTAGAGATAGAAGACAGAAGAAAGAGAAGTTCATATAAGGTGATTTATCACTAAGGAGAGTATATATTGATAAATAGTAAATTATTGAACTCAATCGGTTTTGACCATTGGGCGGAAAACTACGATAGAGATGTGGACAAAAGCAATGAAATGGATAGGTATCCATTTGCTGCATATGATAAGGTGATTGAAGAGGTTTTATATAGGGTCAAGGCAAGTGGTGGAAAATCCGTATTAGACATTGGATTTGGGACAGGAGTATTGACTAAGTCTTTATACGATTTAGATTTTAAGATAACAGGTATTGATTTTTCTGAGGAAATGTATAAAATTGCCAGAGAAAAAATGCCTAATGCCAGATTGCTAATACATAATTTTCAAGATGGATTATCTATGGAAATTGCAAATGAAGAATATGACATTGCTATTTGTACTTATGCAATACATCATTTGAATTATGACGAACAATGTAAATTTATATATGAAGTATTTGAGAATCTAAGAGAAGATGGTATTTTAGTAATTGGTGATGTAATGACGAAATCGAGAACTGAAATGAACTATGCAATGGATATAGATGGTGAAATTTGGGATGATAGTGAATACTATATTGTAGTAGAAGAACTTAGAAATATGATAACAAAACGTGAGATTGAGTTTATTAAAAAGTCGTATTGCTCAGGAGTTTTAATAATTAAATAGTATAATGAGATACACTTCTATAGGTGTATCTTTTTATATGTCAATCCATATATTAGACAACAGTCTAATATATGGATTGACACAAACCTAATATGATTGTATAATATAAAATAATGAACGGGGAGATTTATTATGGAACTAATATTACATGAAAAACCAAATCTTTTAATCGAAGCAGTAAAACTTATAGATGCAGCCAATGAACACATTATTGGTGAGGAAGTAAAATTTATAAATAAGCCATATAAAGTTGGAATGAATGAAGAACAAATAAAAGAGAGGTACTCAATCTATATTAATCACAGACAAATATTACTTGATAGGACTAAATCTTTATTAGACCAATATGAAATGTTAAGACCATATCTAGATATGAAAACTGTTGATACTAAAGGAGGAGATAGCTTATTAGCCAGTTCAGTTCTAATCAGTAACATGAATGATGTTACTAAATTTAGTTTTGAAGAGTTTCTATATAATTCACTTTACGAATTGAGTGGTTATAAGTCTATTGATGACGAAGATTATGAAGAAATAAGAGCAATGAGTATAGAAAGAGACTTTAGACTAATCTATCAAATGATCCAAATGTCTGGAGTAAACAATGACAAGAAGAGCATCTATTTAGACTATTTTGACAATTTAGAGCTAATTTATAGCAACTATATAGAACTATTAGAAAAAGTATCAGAAGTATATTTAGACAATTATTATATGGTTGAAGAAGAAGTAAATAAACATATTGAAAGTCTAAGATCATACGATGATTTACTTGAAGAATTGGTATATCCGATGTTCAATATAGATAAATCCATATTTAGAGAAGCGAAAGTAATAGACTACTATGTTTCTATAATTGGATTTAATGGGTTTTCATTTGTATTTGCAGATATGAAAAATAAGAGAGGTTATTTAAATGAAGGTATACTAGTTTTTGAACTCAATGATTTTACAATGAAGAATAGCGGAGAAATAGAAAATATCAGTGAAAAATTAATAGCTTTAGGTGATTCAACCAGACTAAAAATTATTTCCATATTAAATCATAGTCCTAACTATTTGAAGGAATTAGCAGATAAGCTTGAACTAACTCCGCCAACTGTATCACATCATATACAGGTATTATTAAACAATCAGTTAATTAGTGGGAAATCAGAGGGTAGAAAAGTATATTACTATATAAATAAAGACACTATGATGAGTATATCTAAAATTTTTGCTCAACAGGGGAAATAAGTCATTTGAGGAGGCGATAATATGTTGGAACAAATAGAGTTTATGAAGAAAAGCATAAGTGATGCAATGTATTATGCTAGACATGGAGAAGTTAAAAGAGATATAGGTATTTTAGTGGTTTTCTATTTAATAATTTCCATAATCAATATATTCGTATCGAGATTATTTTCTGAACTATTAGATGGAACAGTAAATGGTATAGGTTTTAACCTTATAGCGGGAAGTCTAATTGCATATGGTGGTGCAAGGCTATTATTAATCGTAAATGGATATTTAACAAATATTTTGAGTATGAATATGATTAAAAAGCTTACTTTTAATTTTAGACAAATCACAGTAAAATCTCTACTGAATGCCGACTATCAGTGGCTTCAATCCAATAGGACAGGAGATTTAATAGGTAGATTACAAGAAAGCATAGGGAGCCTATCGACGGCGGTAGGGGAGTTCATTCCAGATATAATAAGACGGTTAATAGCTAGTGGAATATCTATAGTAGTATTAATTTACTTAAGTTTAAATATGGGATTAATATTCTTAGTAGTTGTGTTATTTATGTTGTATTTTCAAATGTTTGGTGGCTTTCACTCTGAAAAACCACTATATGAAATGAATCAAAAAAAAGGTGATAGGAATGCACTTTACTACGATCTTATAGCGAATGATAAAACAGTCCAGGTATTTAAGATGGATACATATGTGGATAAGTGGCTTAATGAAAAAATCAATATTTTTATAAAAGCTATGACAAAAGCAATGATGTTATTGTCTTTATCTTTTACTCCGGCAAGTATGTTTAATCAATTGTGTGTAATTGTACCTGCATTGTTGGGAAGTAAGATGGTTTTAGGTAATAGCATAGATTTACAGGAATACATAATGGCAATGTCGCTAATTACAATAGCTTCCAAGGAATTAAACGGACTTAGCAATGCTTATGCAAATATACCTAATTTATTGTCAAATGGAAAGAGAATAAAGGAAATTTGGGATGCTCCTAAAGAGCAAACTGGAACAATAGTTGAAAAGAAAGACGAAAAAACTGTAGTAGATATAGAAAATTGTTTCTTCAAATACGATGGGAACGACGATTATACTATTCATGGAATTGACTTTAAAGTAAAAAAGGGTGAAAAAGTCGCATTAGTAGGAAAAAGTGGATGCGGCAAAAGCACGCTTTTAAAATTACTATCAGGGATATACCCAAAATATGATGGGAAATTCAACTTATGGGGAAATGATTTAAATTCTTATGATAAAGAGTCTTTGTATAGATATATGGGCTTTGTACCTCAGGAATCAAATTTATTTAAAGATACCATTTACAATAATTTAGTCTTAGATAATAATATTTCAGATAGTGAATTGAGAGATGTGCTAAAAAGCTTAAGACTAGAAAGCTTTTTGGATAAACTAGATACTGATATAACAGAGTTTGGTGACAATGTTTCAGGTGGAGAAAAGCAGCGTTTATCTATTGCTAGGTCTATACTTCAAAAACCGGATTTACTGCTATTAGATGAGGTTACTAGTGCATTAGACGTGGCAGTTGAGAAAATTGTTAATGAGTATTTACTATCATTTGAAGAATTGACAGTAGTTTCTATAATACATAAACTTCCACTTACTGAAAATTACGATAGGATTATAGTAATGGATAGAGGTAAAATTGTAGAAGACGGTAAATATGATGACCTCATTAAATCTAAAGGATTTTTCCATGAACTTATAATGGGAGGTGGACAGTAATGGCTTAAAAAGTAAAAGACAGTAAAAATACAACAATATCTCAAATAAAGAGACTCATTACTGTAAATAAACCTATTTTTGTCGTTTCGGTAATTGGAGCGATAATAACTTCACTTCCATTTTTTTTCTCTACTTATCTCGTTTCATTTGTGCAAAAGCTATCTATAGATTATGCTGTTGCAGGGAAAAATGTATTGGAAAATGGACTTATTATATTACTTGCAGTTTTTACGATAAGACTTCCAATGGTCATAGGTTTTGGGGTGAACTCTTGGGCTAGTGAAAAGGCTTCAAATATGATTCAAATGGATTTAGTGAAGAAGTGGATTTATAGAAATTTAGATAAAGATAGTAAGTATACTTCTGGGGATATTATGACTAGACTTACTAATGATTCAGATGTTTTATCGCATTTCTATTTTCAAGGTTTTGGATTGACTGTAGTCGAGCCCATATTGTTGGGAATTATGTCTATGATAGTGATATATAGAATAGATAGTAAATTTTTAATTGCATCTATATTAATAGGTGGAATTTCGTCGGGAATTTCATTACTTTTTACAAATAAGATAAAAACTGCTCAAAACATTAGACAGGACTATAGTGGTAGGTTTACAGATGTGTTTTCCGAAAACCTTAGGAATATACTTACTGTTAAAACTATGAATTTAAAGGCTACTAGAATTGACAAGTTCGACTATTATAGTGAAAAAGAAATAGATATGTGGAAGAGGACAGAGTCATATCAAATTCTATTGAAAAACTTATCATTATTGACTGAGTTAATCAATTTACTAATCAGCTTTATAATCGGTTTTTACATAGTTGGTTTTAATTTCACCAATATTCTAATTATCGTTCAAATGCAAGTGTTTGTGAATAGTATGCTATCTAATTTTGGTAATATGTGGAACTTTTTGGCGACTATATCCGTATATACTAGTAGAATATTTGAAGTTATAGACCATTTTGAAGATAGTTCCAATTTAGTGGAGTCTGATATCAAACTAGAAGACGAGTACGATATAGAGATGAGTGACATTAATTATTCATACGGAGATAACAAAGTTCTTAATGGAGTAAATATGAGATTGGAAACTGGTAAAATTACTGTGATATTAGGTGAAACAGGTTCTGGTAAATCGACTCTTTTCGATATTATTTCAGGCTTTAAATCAGATTATAGTGGGAATTATAATATAAATGGAATGGACTTTCGAGAGTATAGTAGAGCAGACAAATATAAGTTAATAAAACTGTTTGAACAGACTCCTGCACTATTTAATGTAAGTGTTAGGGATAATATTCAAATAGCATCAAAAAATGCTTTAGACGACGATATGCTTAGCCTATATGCAGATAGAGTAGGAATGAATAGATTAAAAGACTTGTCTGAAAGATTTGAAACCGAAATAGGAGAATTGGGAACGAGTTTTTCTGGAGGAGAGAAGCAAAGAATTGCACTAATGAGACTATTCCCTATAAAAGCACCAATAATACTGCTTGATGAACCAACATCTTCCCTAGACAGTTTAAACGAAGAATTAGTCTGCAAGGCTATCTCTGAGGAAAAGTCAGGTAAGATAATATTGATAATATCACACAGGATGAAATTGTTAGAAATAGCAGATGAAATATATGTTTTGAAAGATGGAGAATTTATTGAAAATGGCTCGTATGAAGAGTTAATAAATGAAAAGGGATATTTTTATAAACATTATTATAAGCAAACTTCATAGATAAGTATCGTATAAAAACTAGATAGTTAAGCTGTCTAGTTTTTATTTAATTATATTGAAATAGTTAAGTAGAGATAAAATACATTTACATACAATTTGTATGTGTGGTATAATTTTAGTATTATAATTAAGGAGGTATTTTATGAAAAGACGTATTTATCTATTTCTAGCTTTCGTATTTCTATTAACTGGCGTTAATGGAATTACAGCGAATGCAGAAGAATCAATTAAAGTGTTGATTAATAATGAAGCCACAGAACTTAATAATAAAGTTTTAGCAGAAGATGGACAGGTATTAGTTCCACTTAGAGAAATTGCTGAAAAATTAGGTTATGAAGTAAATTGGAATCAAGAAGAAAAGAAAGTAACTCTAAATAAGGATACAGAGGATTTTGAGCTAACTCTGAACAAAAATGCATTAGTACATAATAAAAAAGAAGAAACTATGGAAAATGTAGTTGTAATCAAAGGCGATAACACATATGTACCAGTTGAATTCTTTGGAAATCATTTTGGTACAGTAGCTGCTTGGGATACGGGAAGAAACACTGTTTCCATAAGCGAAAAAAGAGCATTGAGTGAAGATATATTCAAAATGTCTGCAGATGCAACAGTATCAGGAAATCTGAAAAAGTTTATGGAATTATACTCTGAGAAACAAAATATGAGTGGTTCAGTATTGGTTGCAAAAGACAATAAAGTACTATTAAACGAAGGATTTGGCAAGAGTGATGAAGCGTTAAATATCAAAGCAAATAGCCAAACTAAATATGGTATTGGATCAATGACAAAACAGTTCACTGCAACTGCTATTATGCAATTAGTAGAAACAGGCAAAGTTGATTTAAATGATAAAGTGTCTAAATATATTGATGGTCTAAAACATGGTGATGAAATAACTGTAGAGCAGTTATTAACACATACTTCTGGACTTGTAAATGTAACAGATTTACCAGATTTTTATGGAATGACAGACACTACTCCTCAAACAATAGTTGATATGATGAAAAATATGGATTTGATGGGAGTTCCAGGAGAAAACTTTGTTTACAATAACACTGGTTATATATTACTTGGAATGATAGTTGAAAAAGTATCTGGAGAAACTCTTGAAAACTATTTTAATAATAATTTCTTTGAAAAGCTTAATATGTTAGATACTGGTTCAGCATACGGAGAAAAAGAAGGAGACATCCTAGCTACTCCTTATGTAGGGTATATCGATCATATAGTGATAGATGATAAACCTCTTTTAGAAAATGTTTATGGCGCAGGAAATGTGTATTCAACAGTTGAAGACATATATCGTTGGAGCAATGCAATAGAAGGAGAGGAAATTCTATCTAAAGAGTCAAAAGACAAGATGTTTAGTGGTCATTCAGTAATGGGTGAAAATCTAAAATATGGTTATGGATGGATGATTCAAGAAGATGATGGAGGAGACGTTCATTTCCACGGTGGAGACACACTTGGATATGCTGCAATGCTTATGAAATTACCTGAAACAGATGTAGATATTGTAGTTCTTACTAACAGAAGACTTAATAATGCAACTGGTATTGCTTTTGCTTTAGAAAGTATAGTTTCAGGAAGTGACACACCTCTAGAAAACATTCCGGAGTTCCCTACAAAAGTAGATATAAAACCGGAAGAACTTAAGAAATACATTGGAGTTTATAATCTTGCAGATCCAATGACAGGAACTGATTTACCTTTAAAAGTATTTGTTGAAGAAAATAAACTTTGGGGATTAGTAGAAGGACAAGAAAAGTTTGAACTTATTTATAAAGGCGAAAACTCATTCTTCAATAACTTAACTGATTTAAGTATAGAATTTGTGTTCAATGAAGAAGGTAAAGCGATACAAATGGTTTACACTCAAATGGGTATGATTATGAAAGGTTACCATGAAGATTATACCCCTGAAGAAGTTGTAGTAGCTCCAGAAACACTTGAAAAGTATGTGGGAGTATATCAATTAGTAGAAGGATTTGATTTAACTATTACAGTTGCAGACGGAAATATGTACGCTCAAGCTACTGGACAAGATGCAATTCAAGTTTTCCCTGCTTCAGATAATGTATTTGAATATACAATAATAAATGCAAATATTGAATTTGTTACTGGTGAAGATGGAAATGTTAATTCTATAGTATTTACACAAGATGGAAATGTTATGAATGGAACTAGAAAGTAAATTAGAAGAGAATGGGCAGAAATGCTCGTTCTTTTTTATTGTCCTAATACTAGATTAATCGTATAATATTGTAATGAAAAGAGGTTTATATGATGGATGGTTATACAATAGAAAAAATTGAAAACAGCGACAAGAAAAGTGAAATAGTAAATGAAATCTTAAGGGATTTGCCTGATTGGTTCGGAATAGAAGCAAGTTTGAATGAATATGTAGAATCAGCAAAGAATTTGGAACTATGGGCTGCTAAGAACGATGTAGAAATAATTGGGTTTGTTGCGATTGGAGCAACGAGTGAATATACATGCGAAATCAATTCTATGGGTATAAAAAAGGAGTTTCATAGAAAAGGTATAGGCAGGAAATTACTAAGTACAGCAGAGAAAGCACTTAAGGATAAATACAAACTCATTCAAGTCAAGACAGTAGATGAAGGGCGATATCTTGAATACGATAGAACGATTGCTTTCTATGAAAGTATGGGGTTTATAAGGCTTGAAGTATTTCCAAGTCTTTGGGATGATTGGAATCCATGTTTAGTTTTAGTTAAGCAGATGTAAGGATACACTTTTGTAATAGTATTTACAATTTAGTGAATAAATATAAGAAAACTTGATTTTGAAAACCTCCTCTTATATAATAAGAAAATGCAAAAAAGGAGGAGCTAATGAACGAATCTATAGATGTAAAAGAAAAGGGTATAAATGGATTTCAACTTAAGATTATAGGTGCGATTTTAATGGTTTTCGATCATATACACCAGATGTTTGTGGGGATGGGTGCACCAAAGTTTTTGAATGCATTGGGGAGACCTGTGGCACCAATATTTTTATTTATGGTATCGGAAGGATTTCATTATACTAGAAACAGAGGTAAATATTTATTTAGATTGTGGCTAGCTTATGTGTTGATGGGAATAAGCTCTATGGTAATTCAAAGAACTTTTCCATCGGAAATAGTACTTATGAACTCAATATTTGGGACGATGTGTCTAAGCGTATTCTATATGTGGATGATTGATAATATAATAAACGGTATAAAGAGTAGAGAAATAAAAAGAGTAGTTTTATCGGTAATAGCGATCATATTATCAATAGCGTCTTCTTATATCCTTATTCTATTATTATCTGTAAATACGACCATAGCAATGGTATTTACTTTTTTATTTCCGTCACCATTTTTAGTAGAAGGTGGTATAGTATGGATTATCATGGCAGTAGCTTTTTATCTATTGAGAAGCAAAGGCAGAGTAGCACAAATGTTGCCGATAGTCGTCATATCGATTATGCTTATAACAAAAGGAGATTATTTACAGTCGCTTATGATTTTCGCAATAATTCCACTGCTATTATATAATGGGAAACTTGGAAAGAAGAGCAAGTACTTCTTCTATATATTTTATCCGGCACATATATATGCACTGTATTTACTAGCGTATTTTATACAATAGCAATTATCTAAAGCAGGTACTTAAATGTATTTGCTTTATTTTTTTGCCTTTAGGGTAATTATCAAACAATGAAAAATAAAGGGGTGCTAGAAATGGATAGAAATAAAAGCAGAATTATTGGAGCATTAATGTTGATAATTGCAATATTATTTGTTGGATTTTCACTGTTTAACCCTCAGGCTAGTTTTCCTTTTAATATTACAGTCACATACTTTATATATGCGATATACCTTAGTATAATGGTGTATTTATTAATTAAGGGATTTAAGAAAAAAGAGGATAAATAGATGGATATTATGGAGATTATAGATGATAAAAAAGCTTATATAGATCTACTTTTACTTGGTGATGAACAAGAAGATATGATAGATAAGTACTTAAACATAGGTAAGATGTTTGTATTGTTAGATAAAGGTGCTGTAATAGGTCAATGTGTGGTTACGAATGAAGGTCAAGGAGTATACGAGATAAAAAACATTTCCGTAAGTGTAGCATATCAAAGGCAAGGATATGGACGTGTTTTACTAGATTATGTGTATAACTATTTTGGTGATTTAAATGCCTTATACGTTGGAACTGGAGATAGTCAAAAGACCATTGTCTTTTATGAAGCATGTGGATTTGTTAAGTCACATATAGTTGAGAATTTCTTTACTGATAACTATAATCATGAAATAGTAGAAGATGGACATATATTGAAAGACATGGTTTATTTAAGAAGAAGTAAATAAAGGAGCTATTATGGAAATAAGAGAACACAAGCCTGAAGATTTAGATAGAATTTTGGAGATATGGCTTAATTCAAACATTGATGCACATAATTTTATTGATGAATCCTATTGGACAGGAAACTATGAAATGGTTAAGGAGTTGCTACCTAAGTCTAAAATTCATGTATATACAGTAGATGGAATAATTGTAGGATTTATTGGATTAAAAGAAGGAAAAATAGAAGGATTATTTGTTGATGAAAATTATAGAAATCGTGGAATAGGAAAGGCCTTAATGGATAAAGTGAAATCTAAAAATAGCAAATTAGAATTGTATGTCTTTAAGAAAAATGAGGAGGCAAGAAGATTTTACAAGAGAGAAGGCTTCATAGAAATACTTGAAGAACTTGAAGACGAAAGTGGTGAAATGGGAATTTTAATGAGATATACTAGATGATATATTACATTTGCGTGATACTACTGTATTAAATGTAGATTATTAAGCCAATCTGTGCTATATTCTATTTAGCTTTATCATGATAAAGCTAATGACGTACATGGGGAGGCGATATTACGATGCGTAAAAATGTATGGTCAAAAGATTTTACACTCATTATTATTGGTACTGTTATTTCCGCCATCGGTGGAGTAGCCATGGGAGTTCCGCTAAGTCTATACATATTTGATGAAACTGGCTCAGCATTTTTATCAAGTATATTATTTATTAGCGCATTTATTCCACAGACTATTTTACCAGTACTAGTTGCCCCAATCATAGATAGATCAAGAAAGAAAAAGTTTATAGTAGGTCTTGACTATCTAATGGGAACCATATATATACTAACGGCTATAATAGTTAGAAATATTGGTTTTCACTTTGCGTTTTATATGGCTTTAAACTTTGTATTTGGCGCTATAAACACCGTCTATCAACTAGCGTACCAATCATGGTTTCCAGACTTAATACCAGAGGGATTTGAACAACAAGGGTTTTCGGTATCATCATCTATATATCCGTCAATAATTATAGTGATGTCTCCGTTTGCGACGTATTTGTACAGTATTTGGCATATGTCTAGCCTATTTCTATTAGTTGGCGTATTAATGATTATAGCGGCTAGTTTTGAATTATTAATAAGCAATACATATAGAAATACTATTGCGGAGAAATTTAGTTTTGATGACTATAAGAAGGACTTGTTAGATGGAATAAGATTCATTAAGGAAGAAGCAGGAATTAGAAATATCTATTCATATATGTGCGTTTCCAATGGCGTGGCAAATGGTAGTTCAATTCTTATTCAGTCTCATTTTCAGACATCAAGTTCTCTTACACTGACGATGCTTGCGTTTCTAAAGAGCATTGAAATGGTGGGGAGAATTATAGCAGGTTTTATACAGTATAAAATAGTGATTCCTCCAAAGAAAAGATATGGAATTACCAAATTTGTATATATTTTCTATGACATAATGGATGGAATATTATTATTTTTACCATATCCATTGATGATGATAAATAGGTTTCTTGCTGGATTCGCAGGAATGACTTCAGCAACGGTGAGGGAAACTGCTATTCAAGCTTATTTACCACCAGATGTAAGGGCAAAAGTAAATGCACTTTTTAGCGTTGCCGTTTCAATGTCAATTATACTATTTCAATTAATAGCTGGAAGTATGGGAGATTTAATAGGATTTAGAATTTCTACAGTAATTCTTGCATTGATTACTCTAGTTGGAGTTATTATTTTCATAATAAAACCTACTGAAATCAACAAGAAAGTATATGAAAGTTCAAGAGTGTAAATAAAACAAAAAAACCAAGGCAAATTGTCAATGTACAGTTTGCCTTTTTAGATCATGAAGCTAAATAATTTAAGAGAGATGTGCATTATGATAGAATTTTGGATATGAGGTGATAATATGAAAAAGATACTTAAATTACCATTGTATTTGCTCATAGCAGGAATAATATATAGATTTATAACTATGACGAGTATAAGATTTTTGATGAGTATTTATGGACCGCAGTCAGACAAGGTTATGAAGTATTTTGAATACATATCAATAATAGCATTTTTAATCATATTTGTATTTATTGGCCTTATGGTTAGAAAGAACTATAATATGAAAGAGTGTTTTCAGTCAATTACATTGGTATTTGTATATACTCTTGTAATGGTAGGGGTAGAGCGACTGTTATACAGTAGTAGCAATTGGGAGTTAGGTATTAAAATTTCTATGTATATGTTTATGCCGACAGAAATATTCCATATACCATATAATTTTATTGCAAATTACATACGTATATTAAATTATAGTGAAATAGGCATATTTGCCGTAGTTTTAAATAATGCATTAATTTATAGCTTTTTACTATTCATAAAAGGAAATAGAACTATAGACAAATATAAAATAGAGTATTAGTTTGAAGCAGACCATAAAGTATTGGTCTGCTTTTGTATGTGGAAAATGCAGTTAGACGATATGAATATAAGAATTAGACATAGTGATAAATAAAAAAAGTAGGCGACTGCCTACTCTTAAACTATATATACGAATCCAATAAAATGTGAAATTGCAGCTATAAGTACGAAGAAATGCCAAATTACATGGTGATATTTTAGTTTGTCGTATTTATAGAAAAAAGTTCCTGCAGTATACACTACTCCGCCAAAAACTAACCAAAAAACTAGTTGTGGTGGGAAAGTATTAATTATAGGTTTTATCAAAAATACAGCTAACCATCCCATACCTATATAGATGATTGTAGAAAGCATTTTGAATTTATCGTAGTTCTTGTAGCTTACAATTTTATAAATCGTTCCTAGAAGGGCTATGGACCAAATAACAGCCATAAACACTATACGTGGAGTGCCTTCTAACGCCAATAGTATTACAGGAGTAAAACTTCCTGCGATGAAATAGTATATGGAAATATGGTCGAAAACTCTGAGAATTCTCTTAGCTTTAGGATTCTGTACTCCATGGTAAATAGTGCTCATTAGAAACATTAGAATAAAACAAGCTCCATAAATTGAAAAACCAACTACAGCTAACAAATTTTCAGATTTGACATTTGCTGCTACTAAATATATTAGAAAACCTATCCCCAATAACACACCTAGTCCATGAGAAATAGTGTTCCAAATCTCTATTTTTGAATCATACTTCTTATTAATAGTAATTTCACTGCCCATTATCAACACCTCGCATCTAGTAATTGTTACTAGATACATAATATCACTAAAGTTAAATATTTGCAATACTAATAGTTGTTATTAATTGAAGAAAAGGGTATATAAAAGTTGAGGTGATATGATGAAAAAGATAGGTATTTTAATAGAGAACCAATTTGATGAACAAGAGTTGATTTATCCTTATCACAGATTGAGAGAAGACTATGAAGTCATCTTAATAGGAAGTCAAGCTGGAGTAGAGTATGCAGGTAAGACTGGACTAAAAATGAAGAGCGACATTGCTTCAAGCGATGTAGATTATAGAGAACTTTCTGGTTTAGTTATCCCAGGAGGATTTTCACCTGATTTCATGAGAAGAACTCAAGCTACCAAAGATTTAGTTAAAGAGTTAGATGAAGCTAAAACTCCAATGGCTGCTATTTGCCATGGACCTTGGATGTTTGCTTCGAGTGCAGAAATAGCGGGAAAAGACATGACTTCATTTTTTGCAATAAAAGATGATTTAAAGAATGCAGGAGCTAATTGGGTGGATAAAGAAGTTGTTGTATCGGGACACTTAGTAACGTCAAGAACTCCTAAAGATTTGCCTATATTTATTAAGACGTTTATAGAGCTAGTTGAAGAATAAAAAAAGTCGTGAGTCATTATGCTCACGACTTTATATTTTAGTTGTAATTATGCGTCTAAACTTTGTGCTGCTGTTAATAGTGCAAGTTTGTAAACATCCTCTTCAGAACAACCTCTTGAAAGGTCATTAACTGGACTGTTTAAACCTTGAAGTATTGGACCAACTGCTTCATATCCACCAAGTCTTTGAGCAATTTTATATCCAATATTACCTGCTTCAAGAGAAGGGAATACAAAAGCATTTGCTTTTCCAGCTACTTCTGAATTTGGAGCTTTAGATTTACCAACTGACGGTACATATGCAGCGTCAAATTGTAACTCACCATCAATTAATAGTTCTGGATTTCTTTCTTTTGCTAATTTTGTAGCTTCTTCAACTCTAGTTACTTCTTCTGATGCAGCTGAACCTTTAGAAGAGAAACTAAGCATTGCAATCCTAGGTTCAATTCCAAATTGCCTTGCTGTAGTATTACTTAAAATAGCAGTTTCTGCCAAGTCGTTAGCATCTGGTGCAATATTGATTGCGCAGTCAGCAAATACAAGGATTTCATCACCTTTAGATAGGAACATAACTCCTGAAGTCTTTTTAAATCCTTCTTTCATTTTAATGATTTGAAGAGCCGGTCTAACGGTGTCACCAGTTGAACGGGTAGCTCCAGAAACCAATCCGTCTGCTTTGCCAGTAAACACTAGCATAGTTCCTAAATAGTTAGTATCTTCGTTTAGAAGTTTACTTGCACCAGCTTCATCAATTTTACCTTTTCTTCTTTCTACAAAGCTATTTACCAATGCATCCATTTCAGCATATTCAGCTGGATCAATTATTTCAAGGCCTGAAATATCAAAACCTTTTTCATTAGCTAAAGCACTGATTTCAGCTTTATTTCCCAATACTATAGGATGAACTATTTTATCGTTATGAAGTCTAACACAAGCTCCTAGAACTCTTTCATCATTTCCTTCTGGAAATACGATTTTTAGTCCTTTCCCATTGATTTTTTCATTAACCGTTTTAAATAAATCCATAATTACCTCCAATAAGTTTTTTGTTATCACACTTAGATACATTTTATATCTTAGAAAAAGAAATATCAACCTATTGGAGAAAATATATCAAATATGTTTTCAGGAACAATAAATGACACGCTGTACTATGCTAAATCACTGACTATTTATGTGAAAACGCTTTACTTTTTTATCATATAGGATATAATTAAGTTAATAATTAAATAAGGAGGAGATATATTATGATGAACCCTGTAATTATTTCGGTTCTAGTGATGTCTGCACTTTGTCTGCTGAAGGTAAACGTTATGATTTCTATTTTAATAGCAGCAGTAGTAGCGGGTCTTATGTCACCTGAATTCGGAATCGGCATCAAAGAAAGAGTTATCAATACATTTGGAACTCTTATCGGTGGTATGGGTGGAAACTCAGAAACGGCATTATCTTATGTATTATTAGGTAGTTTAGCAACAGCAATTAGTATGACAGATCTAGTAAGTTTACTAGCGATTAACATTGGAAATCTTATCAAAGACAAGAGAAAGCTTTTAGTATTAGCTCTTGCTGGAATCGCTTGTTTTTCACAAAACCTAGTTCCTATACATATTGCATTTATTCCAATATTGATTCCACCACTACTAAGCGTTATGAACAATTTAAAAATTGACAGACGTGCAGTTGCGTGTGCTCTTACTTTTGGACTTAAAGCACCTTACTTAACACTTCCATTTGGATTTGGTGCCATATTCCATGGTATTGTAGCAGGATCGCTTACTGACAATGGTGTAGACTTTGCAATGAACCAAGTTTGGAAAGCAACTATTATTCCTGGACTTGGAATGGTAGTAGGACTATTCTTAGCAGTATTCGTATTCTTTGCTAAACCTAGAGAATATGAAGACAGATCGCACATAGAAATGGGCGAAACAAAACAATTTGGTAGAAAAGAAGTTGGAGCATTAATTGGTCTTATAGCAACATTTGCAGCTCAATTATTCTTCGACCAATCACTTCCAATAGGAGCTTTAGTAGGTCTAGTAGTTATGACTATATTTGGCGTATTTAAAGTTTCTGAACTTGATGATGTTATTGCAGGTGGTATTAAACTAATGGGCTTTATCGCGTTTGTAATGTTAGTTGCAGCAGGATATGGTGCAGTTATCAGAGCAACAGGCGGAGTAGAAACATTAGTAGCTAACAGTGCTGCAATCATTGGTGGAAGCAAATTAGTTGGAGCGTTTGTAATGTTACTAATTGGTTTAGTTATCACTATGGGTATCGGTACTTCTTTTGGTACTATCCCAGTTATTGCAACTATTTATGTTCCACTTGGATTAGAATTAGGATTCACTCCTATGGCTATTGCTTGTTTAGTAGCAGTTGCAGGAGCGTTAGGAGACGCTGGATCACCAGCATCAGACTCTACATTAGGACCTACATCAGGACTTAATGCTGACGGACAACATGATCACATTAGAGATACATGTATTCCTACATTCATCTGCTATAATATTCCATTGATTATTTCTGGAGTAATAGCAGCAGTATTCGTACTATAATTTAACACAAAAAACCCTTCCTTTTCGGAAGGGTTTTATTTGTTTAGTGAGAAATAGTATGCTTCTTCAATCCAATCCATCAGTTCATAATCTATTTCATCTTGGTGAGAAATAATAACATGATGGGTCCACCTATTAGGATATGGTTCCACACTGATAAAAATTCTAGGGCTATCTACTCTATATTCCAGTCTAAAGCTTATTATAATATAGACATCAAGTCTTAAGCTTGCCTTTATAAATGGTACTATCTATAAACACTTTCACCTTTATTAATGATAGGGTTGAATGAACGTCTTTTAGATATCGGAATTCTCCCACATCGCAACTCTATCTTCAAAACTTACCACAGTGTGAATTTCATGTAGCATCCACATATATCCAAAAGGGTCTTTGAATACAGAATTAGATACACAAAAATCTTCCATTTTAGTTAAATCTTGAATTACAGTACAGCCTGCTTTAATTGCTGCATCGTGAGTCTTGGCAATATCCTCCACTAAGACATTTAACCACATTGTTTGTGTGGTGTCAGGAGTAGGTGCAAAGAGACCAAATTCAGGATTTTCATCTAAAATATGGAATCTAGTTCCGTAGATACTGAAAATAGCTTCATTTTGTCCAACGGGGAAGCTTGTTACCTCTATTCTTTCCACTTCAAAAATAGATTCATATAACTCCAGTGCTTTCAAACTATCTTTAACTACAAAATCAATTTCTACTCCAACCATTTATATCACTCCTTATTAGTGTTTTATGTACTTTATTATATTTGACTTATACCAATTAATATAAGTTTCAAACTCAGGATGGAAGATAATAAGAGAAAACATACCAGTATAAACAAAACGGTATAAATTGAAGTAGTTTAATATAAATAGTGTGGAAATTAAAGTCAATATATGATATATTAATTGGGTATTCTCTTTACATAAGTAAATATGCAGTTTTGTAGTGGATATTTTTAATAATATCTTCTGCCTAAAAGTACGGGCAAATATTATTTAAAATACTTGGCAAAAATCCACTATAAGTGTTGACATGTTGAAATAATTGTAATAGAATGTCTTAGAGTGTTTAAAAGAAGTAGCCCGGAAACTTCTTTTATAAACTGAATATCTTTTATAAAAGGAGGTAAGTATAATGAAAAGCTACATGGCTAATGAACAAAATATTACTAGACAATGGTATGTTATAGATGCTGAAGATAAAGTATTAGGTAGACTTGCAACTGAAATTGCAATGGTACTTAGTGGAAAAAGAAAGCCTATTTACACTCCACATGTTGATACAGGTGATTATGTTATAGTAATTAACGCTGACAAAATCAAATTAACTGGAGATAAATGGAATCAAAAACATTATAGATACCACACAGGTTACATTGGAGGATTAAAGGAAGTTCCATATAATCAACTAATGGAAAAACATCCTACAAAAGCAGTGCAACTTGCTGTTAAAGGTATGATGCCTAAATCAAGATTAGGTAGACAAATGTTAAAGAAACTTAAAGTTTATGAAGGAGCAGAGCATCCACACGAAGCGCAAACTCCAGTAAACTATGAAATATAATTGCTCAAGAGAGGAGGACTGTAAATGGCTATAGAACAATATAGAGGAACAGGAAGAAGAAAAACTTCAGTAGCACAAGTTAGATTATTACCTGGCAATGGAAACATTGTTATCAATGGTAGAGATATAGATGACTTTTTTAACTATGAAACACTAAGAGTAGTAGCTAAAGAACCATTGACGATAACTGAAACAGAAAACAAATTTGATGTTATAGTTAAAGTTGAAGGTGGTGGGTTTACAGGACAAGCTGGAGCAATAAGACATGGTATTGCTAGAGCTTTGATTGAAAACGACGCTGAACTTAGACCAGTTCTAAAAAGTGCTGGATTTTTAACAAGAGATCCAAGAATGAAAGAGAGAAAGAAATACGGACTTAAAAAAGCTCGTAAATCTCCACAATTCTCAAAAAGATAAGAATTTGTATATTCAAGAACATTGGAAACACCAACTTCCAATGTTCTTTTTTTGTCTTGAAATAGAGTATAAGACTTAATTGTTGGGATACATAATTTACCATAGTAAATTTGATGAGTTAGTTAAGTAAGAGGTAAGAGTTTAAGGCATAAAATAATGTTTCTAAATTTTTATAGCATAAATTTAATTTAAAGTGTTTTTTGTCCATGATTTAAGAAATTGTTTTCCCAATAATGAAAATTGTTATTAAATGGCTTTAAAAAGGGAAAGAATAGTAAAAATGATGTAAATTTATGTCGTCTTTATGAACGGAGTATGTTATAATAATGGCTAGAGGTGAATAGATGTTTAAGGATGTCCTTGTAAAAACACTTTTGGGTAATGATTTTAAAGAAAAGATACACTTTAACGCCCAAAAGTGTTTGAGAAATAACAATTTCAAAGACAAATGCACTAAATGCAAAGACATTTGCCCTGAAAAGGCAATTGAAAATTTAAATAGTTCAGTTAAAATTGATGAGATTTTATGTACAGGTTGTGGTTACTGTGTAACTGAGTGTTATAGTAGAAGCCTGTCTATGAAATCTAATTTTTATGCTAAGGCATATTTAGGTATTTTCAATTCTGTGGAAAGTACTTATAGCTGTTTAAAGAAACCAGGTGATTATGGAATAAATGGTTGTTTTAGACTGATGGATTACAAATTTTTAAGTGCTTACAAGGCGACTGGCGTTGATCATAATTTGATATTAGACTTATCGGAATGTGATGATTGTATGTATAAGAATTTGAATGAAGATTTTGAAAAGGATATAGAGAAGATTTTCTTAAACTCTGAAAATGGACCACGTGTTACTTTGGTTAATGAAATTAAAGTGGAAGACACAACTGATTCTCCAGTTAGTCGACGTGAGTTCTTGGAAGTTTTTAAGAACAAGGGAACTGTGGTTAAAGACAATTTTCTTAATGATTTCGTTGAACAGTTTGAGTTCCTTAATGAAGGGGAGACATATAGAGATGATTTAAATCGTGTAGTATATGCTCTACTCAAATCTAGAGATGATATTGAAAAATATATTGATTCAAATGAATACATTTTTACTCCATCTATTAACCAGAATTGCACAATGTGTAGAATGTGTATTAATCTTTGCCCAAATGGAGCATTGAAAATAGAAACTGTAAATGGTGAAAGTTCTATTTTACTAGACAGTTCAAAATGTAGTTTTTGTGGACTCTGCATTGAAAAATGTGGTGACAATGCAATAACTAAAGGAGTATTTAAAGGCTTTGATGTATTTACAATACATACAAAAGGTGTACAAAAGTGTAAACTATGTAGGTCAAAAGTCACTAAACTAAATGCGAATGGTTTATGTGATACATGCTTTATACGAGAGAGAAACAGAAAAACAAAAATAAATTTGTAGGAGGTATATTTTGGCTAAATATGCAATGGTTTTTGATAAGAGAAGATGCGTAGGTTGTAACGCATGTGTTGTTGCTTGCCAACAAAATTATTCTATGCCACCAGAGAATAAATTAAACTGGGTGACAGTAGAAGAAGAGGGAGAATTTCCAAATATTAAAATGGATTTCGTTCCACAATTATGTGGACATTGTGAAAACACTCCATGTGTTGAAATCTGTCCAGTAGAAGGCGCTACATATAAAACTAAAGAAGGATATGTTCTTGTAAATGAAGATCTATGTATTGGTTGTGGAGCTTGTTTAAAAGGATGTCCTTATGGTGCAAGAAGTATAAACGCAGAATCTAATAAAGCTGTAAAATGTACTTTTTGTGCAGACATTGTTGAAAATGGTGGCAATCCAGTATGTGTAAACACTTGTCCTACAAGTGCACGTATTTTTGGTGATTTAGAAGACCCTGAATCAGAGGTTTCTAAATTATTAGCTAGTGGTGATTTAGAAAGATACGATGTATATATTGGCAATGAATCAGAGGGTATAAACCCTAATGTTTATTATAAATAGGAGGTCGCCATGCTAAAGGAAATGTGGAAAAAAGAGATATCTAGAAGAAAGTTTTTACAGGCATCAGGATTGGCGGCTACTTCATTAGTACTTCTAAAAGGCTATGAAAAGCTAACAGAAGACGAAGTAAGAGTTGTTAATAGTCCAGATGCACAAACTTATATTCCAGAAGATGTAGATAAACTTTATACATCATGTTATATGTGTGCTATAAACTGTGGTGCTGTTGGTGTTGTAAATAAAGATGGAACAGTTAAGAGAATTGAACCTAATAAAAATGACCCAGTAAGCGGTGGAGCACTATGTGCAAAGGGTAATGCTGGTATTGATCAGTTATATGATGAAGACCGTTTAAAAACACCTATGAGAAAAATTGGTGAACATGAATGGGAACAAATTTCTTGGGATGAAGCATTCGATACCATGTACGATCAATTTACTAGAATCGCATCTGAACACGGACCTGAAACAGTAGTTGGATTAAACCGTAGAGGTTACTATACAAGCTACTTAAAAGGCTGGTTACGTACTTATGGTTCGCCAAATGGACCATTGGGACAAGCTAGTATCTGTGATGGTGGAAAGAGAATTGCTCAACAAATAGCAGTAGGAGCTTCTGGTTTATACTGTGACTTCAAGAATTCAAAATACATTATGTTACTTGGAGCTAACCAATTCGAAGCACCAAGATACAGACTTGGAATGATAGACGATATACTTACTGCTCAAGAAAATGGAGCTAAATTAATCGTAATCGATCCTAGATTTAACTATACAGCATCAAAAGCTGATGAATTTCATCCAATTACGCCAGGGACTGACGGATTATTCCTTCTTTCAATGTGCCATGTAATTGCAAAAAATGGAATGGAAGATTCAGACTTCATTGCGAATCATTCAGCTGGTTATGAAGAATTTAAAAATGAAATACTACAAGATAAATATGCACCTAGAAATGTAGAAGCTGAAGTAGGAATTAGTGCTGATGACATTGAGAGAATGGCGATTGAATTTGCTAGTGCAGAAGGCGCAATTGCTGATACTTCTAGTGGTTTAATCATGTATCAAAGTGGAACGGTATCTGACTGGGCGCTATTAAATCTAGTTGCTATGACAGGTAATATGTTAAACAAAGGTGGAATTGTTAAAAAGGCAGGAGCTAAAACTAGCGGACCTAAGTTTGAAGTAGACAATTCTAAAGATAAAGAAGCATTTGCTAAGTATTTAGGATATGTTTCTTATGAAGGTGGAACTGAAAATGGTAATAGAAATATTATTGCCGACTGTATATTAAATCCAGAAGCAGTGCCGACTGGACCTAGAGTTGCTGAAGATACCCTTAGCCTTTATGGTGGAAAAGGTATTAAGTCAATAATAGTATATAACACAGAACCAATAGGAGCACAATCAGACTCTACAAGACTAAAAGAAGCTTTTAATGCTTTAGAATTTGGAGTAGTTGTAGATATATATCTTTCTCAAACTGCAGAAGCAATGCCAGTGGGAAGTTTAGCATTGCCTGAGTGTACTTATTTAGAAAGATACTCTGTAAGAAGTGCAAATGCATATACTCCAGTTCTAAATATTAACCAACCATTAACTGAGCCTATGTGGGAATCTAAAACAGGTTATTGGATATTCTCTAAATTAGGACAAAGATTTGGTTATGAAGAATTTGCAGATTTTGATCCAGAGGATGATTTGGGACAAGCAATTGCATCTGTTGAAAATGCAGATCAATGAGATGGTCTTAAAGTTGCTTGGGACGAATTGCTTGAAAATGGAACATGGTTTAAGAAAGATGCTGAAGCTAGAGATTACGAAAACTATACAAAAGTATTCCCTAACGAAAAGTATCGTTTTGCATTTGTTGGTGATGATATTAATGATGACCATAAAATGTTCTTAAGTGTGGGTGGAGAAGCATTTCCAACTTACTTAAAGCCATTAGAACTTACAGATGAGTTCCCATTGAGATTTATGGCTGGTGGTAAAGTTATGTGGCACACACAAACTTCTACTAGAAATAATAAATACTTAATGCAAACTTTCGACTCTAATGTAATAGTTAAAGATACTAACTATATAGTTATGAGTGTTGCAGATGCAGCGGAAAGAGGACTTGAGTCTGGAGATATAGCTACAATAACTTCTCCAATAAATTCATTGGAAACAGAAGTATTAGTTACAGAAAGAATGCCGAAAGGTTATGTTCATATGACTCACGGATTCGGCCATGATGCTCCATCTCAAAAACTTGCAAATGGTGTAGGGGCTAACTGTTCACAATTGACTGATACTCATAGAATAGACCTTTATTCAAATTGCTTTACAGCAAAAGAGGAAATATGTAATGTTGCAAGAGCTTAATATTGAAAAGAAAATAGAGAGACTAGAGATATTAAACGTACTACTTTCAAAACCTGATGATTTTATTAAGTCAAATATTAGCGATGATAAATTAGTTGAGGTATTAAACGAAGTGTTCCCAGAAAAAAACTGGGAATGCTTCAATGAAAGTGAGTTAAAAGACAATATTATTGACAATATATCTAGAGACTATCTTTATCTGTTTGTTGGTGTTTCAAAACCATTGGCATCACCTTATATGTCTTCGTACTATAGAGCAAACTCCAGATTAATGGATACTCCAGCAAGGGAAATGCTCGCTTTAATGAAGAAGTGGGGAATAGAAAAAGATAGCGAATACAAAGATTTACCAGATCATTTCTTGACGATAATTAATTTAATGTCTGTATTATTGAGTAGTTCTTTAGAATTAGAAGAAGAGCTCTTAATCGATGATATAAATAATGATATTAGAGAATTAGCTGGAAAGACCTATGATTACTTGCCGAAAGTAATAGAGAAAGTTGTAGAAAATGAAAAGGCAAAATATTATTCAATATTTCTTCAATTACTTATGGATGAAATGGAGATTTTAAAGGAACATGAAATTAGATAGTGCAATCATATTAGCTGGTGGTAAAAGTAGTAGGATGGGATTTGATAAACAGTTAATTGAAATTGACGATATGCTCATTGGAGAATATATAGCTAGAGAACTAAGTATGTGTTTTTCTGAGATAATCATTGTCACAAATCGCCCAGAACTATATACTGGTAGTAATTATAAAGTGATAGGAGACATATATCCTGGACATGGTCCTATATCGGGAATCCATGCGGGTTTAGTTGAATCCAATTCACAATATAGCTATATTACAGCATGTGATATGCCAATAATTTCTAAGAAGTACATTGAAACCATAATTGAGATTGCAGATGATAATTTTGAATTCAAGGGGCTAGTAGTAGGTAAAGGCAAAGAAACAGAGCCTATGAATGGTGTTTATTCAAAATCTCTAATAAGTGATTTAGAAAACAGAATAGTAAGTGGTAATTATAGAATTAGAAGTATAATTGAGGACAATGAATTCATACATATTGATAAATCAATTTTGAAAGAAGTTGAAGGTGATATTTTTATGAATTTAAATATGCCTGAAGATCTGAATAGTATTCAGAATAAATAAGTTATAATGTAGCTTTTAACATTAATATAAGCTATATTATATATATACAAAACTAAATATAGACAAAATTGTATCCGAGCTGTATTTCCTAAAGGGAAACCCATGGAAACCAGCCTGAACTTTTAGTTCACAGGGTTATTTGAGAAATTGAATGGCCTTCCGATTTGAAAAGGACACAAAGTAGTCATTATCCGTCATAGAGCCGGAGTTTTATAATGCTATTTTGGTCCTGCCAAATAGCATTTTTTTATTATGAAAGGGGAAAAAAGCATGAAAAGGATAATGACAGTATTACTAGTAGGAATGATGATTTTAACAGGTTGTGGTAAAAATGAAGAAAAGCCAGCAGATGTTAAAGTCGAAGATAAAAAGGAGATTGTAGTTTTTGCAGCAGCGTCTATGACAGAGTCGCTAGAGGAAATTAAGGGAAAGTACGAAAGTGAAAATCCAGCAATTGAGATAATATATACTTTCGATTCTTCAGGAACTCTTAAAACTCAAATTGAAGAGGGTGCTGATGTCGATATATTCATATCTGCAGCTCAAAAACAGATGAATGCGTTGGATATTGAGTCAGACAAAAACGAAGATCAACTAGATTTTATTTATTCAGAATCAAGAATTGACTTACTAAAAAATAAAGTAGTATTGGCAGTAATAGAGGGAAATGAAAAAGGGCTTTCAAGTTTTGACGATTTGAATACAGATTTAGTAGAACACATTGCATTGGGAAATGCTGATGTTCCAGTTGGACAATACTCAGAAGAAATTCTTGGGAATATGGGTATATGGGATGCCATACAACCAAAAGTTACATATGGTTCAAATGTAAAAGAGGTAACTACTTGGGTAAGTGAAAAAAGCGTTGACTGTGGAATTGTATATGCAACAGATGCGTATTCTGCAGGATTAGAAGCAGTAGCTGAAGCTCCAGAAGGAACTTTAAAAACTGAAGTAGTATATCCAGCTGCAATTCTTAAAAACTCAGAAAATCCTGATGAAGCAAAAGCGTTTTTAGATTATTTACAAGGTGAAGATAGTAAAGGCATATTTGAATCAGTTGGATTCACAATGGCGAAATAGAAAGAGGAGAATAAAATGGATTGGTTTCCACTATTGAATTCCATAAGGATTGCAACAATTTCAACGTTTATTACTTTTTTCTTAGGTATATTTTTTGCATATTATGTAGCAAAATTACCTAAGGCAATAAAAGGAGTATTAGATGTTATATTAACCCTTCCATTAGTATTACCTCCTACAGTAATAGGATTTTTCTTACTTAGAATAATGGGGAATAATAGTACTTTTGGTATATTTCTCCAAGAGCAATTCGGTATAAAATTGATTATGACTTGGCATGCTGCAATCTTTGCAACAATAGTGGTAACTTTTCCACTAATGTATAGAACTGCAAGGGGAGCTTTTGAAGCGTTTGATATGAATTTGAAGTATGCTGCTCAAACTTTAGGTAAGAAAAACACTTGGATTTTTTGGAGAATTCTGATACCAAACTGTAAGACCGGAATAATTGCAGGAACTGTATTGAGTTTTGCAAGAGCACTGGGAGAATACGGTGCAACCAGTATGGTATCAGGATATACTCCTGGTAAGACTGCCACTGTCTCAACTACTGTCTATCAACTTTGGAGGACGGGAAATGAAATGTTGGCATATAAATGGGTTATGATTAATGTAGCGATTTCATTTGGAATATTGATTATTATGAATATGATGGAGCAAAATGCAAAATCAAGTGTAAAGGTAAATTAATATGTTAATAGTAGATATAAAGAAGAAATTAGATAAATTTGAATTAGACGTGAATTTTGAAACAGAAAATGAAGTCATTGGATTACTTGGAATGTCTGGAAGCGGCAAAAGTATGACATTAAAATGTATTGCAGGTATTGAAAGACCGGATAGTGGAAGAATAGTATTAAATGACAAAGTGCTTTATGACTCTTCCAAGAGAATAAATCTGCCTCCCCAAGAGCGAGGTATTGGTTATTTATTTCAAGACTATGCTCTATTTCCCAATATGACAGTTTATCAAAACATTGCAGTTGGAATTCATAAGAGTGTCAATAAATCAGAGGTTATAGAAAATATACTTCTCGAAATGGGAATACTTGATAAAGTAAACCACTATCCACATCAAATTTCAGGTGGTGAAAAGCAAAGGGTTGCATTGGCAAGAATAGTCGTAAATGAACCTGAAATTCTTCTTTTAGATGAACCCTTTTCAGCACTAGATGAATTTCTTAGTTGGAAGATTGAAATGGATATGATGGAAACTATAGAAAAACATATAAAAAATGCAATACTTGTTTCACACGATAAAGAAGAAGTGTATAGAATGACCGATACAGTATGTGTATTGGATAATGGAAAGTCGCAAAGTAAAAGAGATACTAAAGAATTGTTTTCCAATCCTAATACTTATGCATCGGCAATTTTGTCTGGGTTGAAGAATTTTTCTGAATATAGAAAAGTTTCGGATGATACGATTTTTCTAGAAGATTTTGGAATAAGTATTGATTTACCAAGAGATGTATTTATAAATGAAATTGGTACAGTGGGCATAAAACATGATAATATTAGAATCAGCGATGAGGACTTAGGGTCGATGAATGTATATAAAGGTTCGATAAAGAGAGTCGCCGAAGGAATTGAAAACTCAATCTATATTATTGACATAATAGGGACCGAGAGTAAGAAAAGCTTTGTGATTGATTCTAAAGAAAACTTAGATATGGAATTTAACATTGGAGATATGGTATATTTAGAGATACCTAAATCAAACATTATTATTATAGAAAGTGACGAATAGAACTATGAATTCTGAAATATTAGTACAAATACATCCAGACGAAGCAATTGAGCTGTTGCTAGCACAAGACATAGATTATGAAATGGAAACTATTTCTCTGGATGATGCTCTAGGAAGAGTTGCAGCAGAAAATATTTACTCCAAAGTGAATGTACCCCCTTTTGATAGAAGTCCTTATGATGGATATGCATTTAGAGGTGAAGACACAATAGGAGCTAGCAAAGACAAATGGGTTGAACTTGAAGTGATAGAAGAGATTCCAGCAGGCACTTGGCCAAAGTATGAGATAAGTTCTGGAACTGCAGCTAAAATTTTAACAGGAGGGCCTGTTCCTGAAGGGGCAAATGTATGTATAAAATACGAAGAAACGGAATTAATAGATAATAGAATAAAGATTTTTAGAGAAATACAACCTAATACAGATATTGTATATATGGGAGAAGACAGAAAAAAAGATGAAGTAATCATTGAAAAGGGCGATGTTTTAAATACTGGAGAGATTGGTGAATTGGCAAGCCAAGGAATATCAAAGGTAGTGGTTTACAGAAAACCTGTAGTCGGTATATTCAATATGGGAAGTGAATTAACACCACCTGAAGAAAGACTTAAAAAAGGTAAGATTTATAATAGCAATTATAATGCTTTACGAGCTTTTTTGGAGAATATAGGTATGGAAGTAATTGACTTTGGAATCATTAAGGATGATGAAGAACTTGTAGAACAAAAAACTATTGAATCATTAAGCTTAGTAGATATTCTCATAACTACAGGTGGCGCATCAGTTGGAGATTATGAATATGCACTATCGAGTATTAAGAATATTGGTGCAAAAGTTCTTTTTTGGAAGACTGCAATGAAACCGGGAGGCTCAATAGTAGTATCGAATATAGAAGATAAAATCGTCTTTGGACTATCTGGAAACCCTGCAGCAGCACTTTTGAGCTTATATAGAGTTGGACTACCATTTTTATATAAAGCTTGTGGTAGGAGAGAACTGAAGCCTGAAACAGTAAATGTATTTCTGAAGGAAGATTTAGATAAAAATAGTCCGGCAGTTAGATTACTTCGTGGCAAATTAGAGATTGACAATGGAAAAGTTTATTTTGCAGAGAATAAAGAACAAGGTAACGGCGTAGTGTCATCTTTTGTAAAGTGCGATGCATTTGCTGAAATTCCCATGGGAAGTAAAGCTGTTTCTGCTGGAACATTGGTCAAAGCCTATAGGGTAGGGAGTTTATTTGGAAGTGTTGGTGAATAGATGAAAGATAGATTTAATAGGGATATTAATTATATGCGTATTTCTGTAACGGATTTGTGCAATTACAGATGCCAATACTGTATGCCAGAAGACGGCGTCGATAAAAAATGTCATAGTGAAATATTAAGCTATGAAAAAATAGAAGAGATAGTAAAAGTTGCATCTGAATTCGGAATAAACAAAATCAGACTAACAGGTGGAGAACCACTTATTAGAAAAGGCATAGTTGGACTATGTCAAAAATTGAGTGAAATAGAAAAAATTGACGAAATATGCATCACCACTAATGGAACTCTTCTTAAATCCATGGCTAAAGATTTAAAAGAAGCTGGCGTAGACAGATTAAATATAAGTATTGATACACTGAACTCTGAAAAATATAGAGAAATGACCAGAAATGGAAAATTAGAAGATGTAATTGAAGGTATAGAACTTGCACTTGAGTTGGGGTTTAAAATCAAATTGAATATTGTGTTAATTGGTGGATTCAATGATATGGAAATCCCTGAACTTGTGAAATTGACAAGAGATAATGACGTTCAAGTCAGATTTATAGAACTTATGCAAATAGGGGAAACAGCTAATTGGAGCAAAGATAAATTCATTCCAAATGACTTTGTTTTGGAGGCTGTTACCGAATTAAAACCTATAAATATTGAAGGGGTAGCTAAAGTATACAAAGTAGACGATTGGAAAGGAACAGTCGGTTTAATTAGTCCTATAAGTAGTTGTTTTTGTGATGATTGTAATAGAATTAGATTAACATCAGATGGCAAATTAAAACCATGTCTTCATTCCAGCGAGGAAGTAGACTTAAGCAATATGACAGAAGATGAGCTTAGAGAAACGCTTAGAACTTCCATATTTAACAAGCCGGAGAAACATCATTTAGACGAAGATATAAGCGAAAGTATTCGAAATATGAATCGTATTGGAGGGTAATTGTGGACGGAAAAAAGGAATTCACTCACTTTAATAGTGAAGGAAGAGCAAAGATGGTCGATGTAAGTGAGAAAGACCAAACTTTTAGACAAGCAACTGCTTGCGGAAAAGTCTATTTAAACAGGGAAACATATGAACTAGTAGTTTCTAAAGGCATGAAAAAAGGCGATGTACTTCAAGTTGCTCAAGTTGCTGGAATAATGGGTGCTAAAAAAACGTCGGAAATAATCCCAATGTGCCATCCTATCATGCTTATGGGAGTAGATATAGAGTTTCAACTAAATGACGAAGAAAACTCAATAAAAATATTGGGGACTACAAAGTGTAAAGGTGAAACGGGAGTGGAAATGGAAGCTCTTACAGCTGTTAGTGTGGCTGCTCTTACAATATATGATATGTGTAAAGCGATTCAAAAGGATATAGTGATAGATGAAATATATTTATTAGAAAAAATTGGTGGCAAAAGTGGACATTATCACAAGGGGGAAATATGAAAGTAGTAGCGGTCTGTATAAGTGAAAAAAAAGGAACGAGAAAACATACAGTTGATAGTATTGAACTGAAAATTGACCATGGAATAGTTGGAGATGCTCATGCTGGGAACTGGCATAGACAAGTTAGTTTTCTTGATCAAAGTAGCTTTGATAAAATGAAAATAGCATATCCAGAATTGCATCCTGGTGATTTTGCAGAAAATATATTAACTGAAGGAATTGAACTTTTTACACTTCCAATAGGAACTAGATTAAGAGTTGGAGAAACTGAGTTAGAAGTTACTCAAATTGGAAAAGAGTGCCATAAGGGATGTGAAATAAGAAATATAGTTGGTGATTGTGTTATGCCAAGAGAAGGAATCTTTGGGATAGTTACAAAGGAAGGAACTATTTACCCAGATGATGAAATAGAGATTCTGAAGGATGAGGCAAATGATTAGAAAAGTTAAAACTGAGGATGCAGTAGGACTTCCACTATTGCATGATATCACAGGAATATTAGAAGGTGGATTTAAAGGAGTTGTCTTTAGAAGAAACCATATAATACAATCTGAAGATATAAGCACATTGAAAAATATTGGTAAAGACCATGTGTACGTTGGTGAACTTGAAGCCAATGAAGTCCATGAAGAAGATGCTGCAAAGTTACTAGCTCCCCATGTCGTTGGAGAAAATGTATCTTTTAATGAGCCGACGGAAGGCAAAATTAGTTTAAGTAGTGAAGTTGATGGATTATTATCTATCAATTTAGACGGACTAAACAAGATTAATTCAGTAGGAGACTATACTATAGCATCACTTCCAAATTATATGGAAGTTAAAAAGAATCAAAAATTAGCTGGTTTGAGAATTGTTCCTTTATGGACTGAAAATGAAACCGTTGATACTGCAATAGAAATTGCAAAGTTGAATACTCCAATTTTTTCAGTTAAAGAGTACCGTAAGTTGAAAGTTGGAATCATCATTACTGGTAGTGAAGTGTATTATGGAAGAATTAAAGACTTGTTTGAGCCAGTACTTAGAAAAAAATTGTCCAAGTATGATGCAGAAATCTTAGATGTTAAAAAATGTCCTGATGATTTAGATTTCATAAAATCTAGTGCACAGAATTTCTTAGATATGGGGGCAGATTTAATTATATTCACAGGCGGAATGTCAGTAGATCCAGACGATTTGACACCTACTGTAATAAAATCTTTGTCTGATGAGATGATTACTCAAGGTGTTCCTATGCAACCAGGTAATATGCTTACTATTGGTAAGGTAGGGAAAGCAATACTCATAGGAGTTCCAGGAGCTTCAATTCATGCTCCAACAACGAGTTTTGAAATAACCTTACCTAAAATATTTGCAGGTGTAGAGATTACTAAAGAAGATATAAATGCGATGGGTGCAGGTGGACTTTGTTTAAATTGTGAAGTATGCCATTATCCAATTTGCTTTTTTGGGAGATAGATATGGGAAATAAATACAATGTTGGAATCATAACTATTAGTGATAGATCTTCAAGTGGAGAACGAGAAGACTTAGCTGGTCCATTACTTAGGGATTTAGTTGAAGAAGATGGATACAAAGTAGTGAATGAATCCATAGTACCTGATGAAAAAGATTTAATCATGGAAAAGCTTATAGAATTAAGCAATGATGATAGTATTGCTTTAATATTAACCACTGGTGGAACTGGCTTTTCACCACGAGACATAACTCCTGAGGCGACGATAGAAGTTTGTGAGAGACTTACACCAGGAATACCTGAAGTTATGAGAGCTCATAGTAGTAAATACACTAATAGAGCATATTTATCTAGATCTCAAGCTGGAATTAGAAAAAGGAGTTTGATTATTAATTTACCAGGAAGTCCTAAAGCGCTAAAGGAAAACTTAGAGGTATTACTACCTTTTCTAGATCATGGACTTCAAATGCTAAGAGGAAAATCAGCAGACTGTGCTAATGAATGATTCATTGGCACTTTTTTATTTGATATATTGTAAACGATAGTTTACATTTAGAGAAAAGGACTGTGATATCCTAGTAAACATCAGACTTAATAAAAAACATTAGATTTAGATAGTTAAAGTTTTGTTGTATAAGTCAAATTATAATGATATAATAAAGGGCAGAATTTGTGGTTTTATTTAGTGTTCATACTAATATTTCCACAACAGATAGCATCAAAAAGAGTTGTTTTGATCTATTTGATAAAAATATTAAATTAGTTAGGAGAAAAGTATGTTTGGGAAATTAGGATTAGGCGAATTATTATTGCTTTTCGGTGTTGTACTATTGCTATTTGGACCAAAAAAATTACCAGAGCTTGCTAGATCTATGGGTCAAGCTGTAAAGGAATTTAAAAAAGGCCAAGAAGAAATAGAAGAAACACTAAATGCTGATGTTACAGTTACAGAAACTAAGACAACAGAAGAAGTAAAAGAAGTTAAAGAAGACAAAGAAACTGAAAATAAACAATAGTCGATGAGGGATAATATTGAATTCAAATAGTGAAATGCCATTTTTGGATCATCTTGATGAATTGAGAAGTAGACTTACAAAAGTTGCATTGCTACACATAATTGTAATGGTTATAGTCTTCACTAAATCTGGTGATATATTGAGACTTTTGTTGAAATTAAACCCTGAAATGCAATTGGTATTTATTGAACCATCTGAGATAATGGTGGTATATATGCAAATTGCGATGGTTGGTGCAGCCACTATATGTTCGCCTTTTACCATTCATCAGATTTGGGCATTTGTTTCTAAAGGGCTATATGATAGAGAAAGACATTTTGTGATTATTGCAATAGCTATGGGGGCAGCATTTTTCGTCATAGGAGTAGTATTTGGATACATGATAGTAGTTCCTTTCTCTCTGCAGTTTTTCACAAGAATTTCTATTGAAGAAGTTCCGTCCATGGTCTCAGTCAAGTCTTATATCAGTTTTATATTGACTTTATTGTTGTCTTTAGGAGTAGTGTTTAATATGCCTTCACTAGTCTATGTAGCGACAAAGGTAGGAATATTGAAACCGAGTATGCTTAAAGAATACAGTAAGATAATAATAGTTATAATTTTTGCTGTTGCAGCAATAGTTACACCACCAGATGTGGTTTCTCAACTAATGATTGCAATTCCGATGGTTGCACTATTACAAATAAGTATAATGCTTTCGACAAATGTATATAATCGAAAGATGAGAAAGGAAAATAGACAATCATGAAAGTATTTGGAGTATCTGGCACGAGTAATTCAGGTAAGACTACAATAGTAGAAGAAATCATAATTGAACTTGGCAACAGGGGATATTCTGTTGGTTCAGTTAAATCGATAGGTTGCGGTAAAGATGATGATTATCATGATTCAACCGATAGTTTTTCAATTGACAGGTTTGGGACTGATTCATATATACACAAAGAGGCAGGATCCAAATTAGTGACCACATGGGCAGAGAACGAGACTGCATTAATATATCCAAGAAGACTTGAGATTGAAGATATTATTTTGAACTATAATCATGACTTTTTGATTATTGAAGGTTTCAAAAAATCGGGATTACCGAAAGTCATAACCGGACAATCTAGAGAAGACGTTAATCTTTTAATGTCAGATTCAGTTTTCGCTATATCAGGGAAAATTTCTGATGAAGAGTCTGAGATAAATGGTATTAAAGTATATAAAACTTTTGAAGAAGTGAATGAATTAGTTGACTTAATAGTTGAGAATGTTCCAGAGTATAAGTATTTAGATACAAATATAAATCTAAAGGTTTTCAATAAAGAAGTTGATACTGAGAGTGTAGAAAGAGAATTATATGGACTACTTAAAAAATTAGGAATCCATAATCAAGATGTAAAAATTAGTATAAGTGAGAAATAAAGTGCCAATTAAGATTTAATTAGGCACTTTTTTGTACTCAAATTTGTGTAAAACATAGTGATTTTATTGACAAAATATAAGCACTTCTTTATAATTGATATAATATTGAAAAATGGGAGGGAATATGGATAGTTTTTTTAAGAGAAAGAATATTTCTCTAAGTCTAAAAGTATATTTTATTGATGCAATGGGTGCAATGGCATATGGATTGTTTGCATCATTGTTAGTAGGGACTATATTAAACACCATAGGTGGGCAGCTAAATATTGCCTTCCTAACTGATGTATTATGGCCAGTAGCACAAGAGGGAACTGGAGCGGCAATGGCAGTTGCAATTGCGTACGCATTAAAGGCTCCAGATTTAGTTATGTTTTCGTCAACTATAGTGGGGATTGCCAGCTATAAACTTGGTGGTCCAATGGGAACTTTCATAGCGACTATATTTGCTGTAGAGATGGGAAAGATGATATCTAAAGAGACGAAATTAGACATCATTCTTACTCCGTCATTGACTATATTAGTTGGAGTAATTATTTCAACATTTTTAGGACCAAGTATTAATTACATAATGGTCACATTGGGAAATATAATCATGGCAGCAACTACTAGAACTCCTTTTATAATGAGCATTATAGTTTCTGTCATAGTTGGTTTGGTATTGACTTCTCCGATGTCATCGGCGGCACTGTGTATGATGCTTTCATTGTCTGGATTAGCTGGTGGAGCAGCGACTATAGGATGTTGTGCTCAGATGGTGGGATTTGCAGCAATATCTTATAAGGATAACAACTTTGAGAACACTATGGCAATAGGAATAGGTTCAAGTATGTTTCAAATGCCAAATATTGTGAAGAACTGGAAAGTATTAATACCACCAACATTGTCAGCGGCTATTATTGCTCCAATTGGCACAATTCTATTTAAAATGGAAAACACACCCCTTGGTTCAGGAATGGGAACATCCGGTCTTGTAGGGCAAATAGGAACGTATAATGCCATGCTTGAGAGCCGCGGTGGAGGAGAAATACTAATGGCTATACTTTTATTACATATAGTATTGCCGATAGCAATATCGCTTATTACATATAAGATAATGATGAAAAAGGGATACATAGCAAAGGGAGACTTAACACTAAAAAATTAAGAAAAGTCTGAAAGAAAGTTTTTCTTTGAAAATTGGAGAATTTTGTGTTTCTAAGTTCTCAAATTTTATTTAAAAATGAGTATATTTATAGTTTCTTGAAGGAGAGTGAAGGGAGTTGCGGTTCTCTCTCATACCCTCCTTCAAACATCCTCAATTAAATACATCAATGATTATCTATCCAAGAAAACTAATAGATAGCAGATTAAAAACTACCATATATAATCAAAATAATACTATTCCAAAATGTATGAAATTCATATGGTTTAAATGTTTTAGCGTGGAAGGGTTGAAGAGAGAGTTTGAGAGAGAAAAAAGGGAACCTACGCAAGTTCCCTTATCTCTCTCAAATAAGATATATGAGAAGTAGAGCTTTAACTTGTATATCGTGCATTAACACAGTTTAGTATGTAAAATATAACACAGTTTAGTATATAAAATATAATGCATTCAGTATTTTAATGGTTTTAAAGATTTTAGCGTGTGAGGGTGCTATAGGGGGAGTTTGAGGGGGAGAGGGGGACCCTACGCAAGGTCCCTGCTTCCCCCTTAAGTAAATATATCAAAGATTATCTATCCAAGGAAACCAATAGATTTCAAATATTTTTACTTCTACTCTCTAAGGACTTAAAATCAAAGTGAAAACTATAAAACCTTTGACTCTTGAAAAACACTATGCAAATAAAGGTTTTAGTGTTTTAAAGATTTTAGCATGTGAGGGTGCTATAGGGGGAGTTTGAGGGGGAGAGAGGGACCCTACGCAAGTTCCCTTATCTCTCTCAAATAAGATATCTGAGAAGTAGAGCTTTAACTTGTATATCGTGCATTAACACAGTTTAGTATATAAAATATAATGCATTCAGTATTTTAATGGTTTTAAGGTTTTAGCGTGTGAGGGTGCTATAGGGGGAGTTTGAGGGGGAGAGAGGGACCCTACGCAAGGTCCCTGCTTCCCCCTTAAGTAAATTCATCATAAAATAACAACATACCAACAAAACAAAAAGTGGACTACCAAAAGGCAATCCACTTTTTATTTTATTCGTTCATATCCCCAAAGCTTCTCTTATAAAGATTAGCATATAATCCATCACTTTTTAGAAGTTCATCATGTGTACCCATTTCTTGAATACCATCTTCTGTAAGAACTATGATTCTATTGGCATCCATAATTGTAGAAAGTCTGTGGGCAATAGTAAGAGTAGTTCTTCCTTTAGCTAATTCTTCTAGTGAATTTTGTATAAGTCTTTCACTCTTATTATCAAGAGCAGAAGTTGCTTCATCAAGAATTAGTATTGGAGGATTCTTTAAGAATACTCTAGCAATACTGATTCTTTGTTTTTGACCTCCTGAAAGTCTAAGGCCACGTTCTCCAACGTAAGTGTCATAACCCTCTGGAAGTTTATCTATAAATTCGTCTGCTCCTGCTAGTTTTGCAGCAGCTATGACATCCTCAAGTGATGCACCAGGTTTACCATATGCAATATTTTCATATACAGTTCCAGAGAATAGATAGACATCTTGTTGTACCATACCAATATTTGAACGTAGACTTTTAATCTGCAAGTCCCTAATATCAGTTCCGTCTATAGAAATGGCACCTTCAGTTACATCATAGAATCTAGGAATTAAATTGCTTATTGTAGTTTTACCACCACCGGATGGACCAACTAGTGCAATATTTTCACCAGGCTTTATCTCAATATCAATGTCCTTTAAGACATAATCATCTGAACTGTCATATTTGAAAGATACATTATCAAATAAGATATGACCTTTAACATCAGTAAGTTCCTTGGCATCTTCAGAATCAAAGATATCTATGTCCGTATCCATTAATTCCACGAATCTTTCAATTCCAGTCATACCTTTGTGGAAGTTTTCAGTAAATTCAACTATTCTTCTAACAGTGTTTAAAAGAGTAGTAACAAATAGTACATATGCAACCAAGTCACCAGGTAATATACTTCCATTTACCATGAAGATACCACCGAAAAGTATTACAGTAACATACATCAAACCATCAAATATTCTAGTAACAGAGTGGAACATAGATAAGTTTTTGTATGTGTCTCTCTTGATATCTAGGAATTCGTCATTTTCTTCTTGGAATCTAGCTATTTCATAATCTTCATTGGCAAAACTCTTTACGACTCTAACTCCAAGTAATGTATCTTCAATGCTTGCATTTATATCACCAATGTGATTACGTTGTTTTCTAAAAGTCTTTCTAACTCTACGATTGATTTTAGAAGCACTGAAAATCATAATTGGAATCATAAAGTAAATTATAAGAGTTAGTGGAATGTTTATATTAATCAGAATTATAAACGACACTACTATTTTTATAAATCCTATGAAGTATTCTTCAGGGCAATGATGAGCAAATTCTGTTACATCAAATAAGTCATTGGTGATTCTGCTCATTATCTGTCCAACTTTAGTTTTGTTATAAAATGAGTCCGAAAGATTTTGAAGATGATTAAAAGCATCTCTTCTCATATCAGTTTCAATCATAGCTCCCATTACATGACCTATATTGTTCATATAGTAGTTTGCAATGATATCTACTACTTTAAGGATTAAATATAGACCTGAAATCAATAAGATAACTTGGATACTAAGGGCTTCTGGGTTTTCTATGCCCGTATTTGTCAGATATCTAAGTATCATCGGAAGTATCATTTCATTTATAGTAGTTAACATCGCACAGAATAAGTCTATGAATAATGTAGTTTTATACTTGTAGAAATAAGGTATAAATCGCTGTAAGAGTTCTCTTGTCGTGTATTTTTTGTTTTTTGTGATAATTCTCCCCTCCTAAAAAATGATATACTTCAGACCGAAATCTGAAGTATATTATTAACCATTATTTGTTCCATCTTTTCCTGTATTGTTTTCATCTTCAAAAGCAAAAGCTTCTCTGACTTGAGTAAGTACCGGATCAGTAGTAGATTTTATTTCGTGAAGTCCGCTTGCTTCATCGGTTAGAATAATACTACCTGTATCTGAATCTATGAAGAAAACTAAATATTCTTTATTTGGTTCAATTCCTTTAACTTCAGGAAATTCGATATTTCTTAAACTTCCTTTAAAATCTTCGAGAACTTGTACGTCTTTACCAGTAGTACCAGTTTGGCTCATTTTTATGATTGAGATATAGTCAGAAGATTTAATTAGATTATTAACTTGTTCTTCACGACTTTGAGCAGCTTCTTGTTCTTCTTGAGAAAGTTCTGGCTCTTGCTCTTCTTCATCTTCAGTGTTTTCGCCATCAACTTCTTCGCCTTCAGTATTCTCTGGATCGCCTTCTTTTGGTTCTTCTGTTTCTTTATCTTTGTTATCTTCTTGAGATGCTGCTACATCAGGATTCACATCTTTTTCTTTGTCTTTAGCTTCTTTTTTTCCACAAGATGTCAGTATTAAAGACATTCCTAATAGTAAAATTATTAATTTATTCTTCATTTCTTCCTCCTTGAATTAGACCAAGTCATTATGTGCTTCTACTAAAGTCTTTATTATTGGCAGATGTTGTGGACATTCATCTTCACATTGTCCACACTCAATACATTGAGCTGCATCTGAATTTTTCTTTAAAAGATTTTGATAGCTTTTCTTACTTCTATCAGCCTCATTAAAAACATACATATTATTATAATACGAAAATACATCAGGAATTGCAACCCCAGAAGGGCATGGAAGACAATATTTACAGTTAGTGCAGTCTATTTTCAACTTGTCGTTGAGATTGTCTTTAGTCTTGTTTATAGCACTTAATTCTTCGGCGGTCAATGTATTAGGTCTTATTTCATTGCAAGCATTTATATTATCATCTATTTGCTCTAATGAGTTCATTCCACTTAAGATTACGCTTATTTCAGATTGGTTTATTAACCAGCTTAGTGCCCAGTAAGCATTGGATTTTGAAGAGTCAATGTCTTTCAGAGGTTGTGTTATATCATTTGGTAAATTTGCTAATCTACCGCCTTTTACAGGCTCCATAATTACAACCGATACTCCTTTTTCCTTTGCATATCTCATACCTTCAAGTCCTGCTTGATAGTTCTCATCTAAATAGTTTAACTGTATTTGACAGAAGTCAAAATCATATGAGTCTATGATTTCTTTAAATACATCTAAATCATCATGGAAAGAAAAACCAATATACTTAATTTTATCTTCTTCTTTAGCTTTTTCTAAAAATTCAAAGACATTTAGCTGAAGGCATTTGTCCCATCTGTTTTTATCCAGTGCGTGAAGTAGGTAAAAGTCGATAAAAGATGTATTAAGTCTCTCCAATTGAGTATCTAAAAACTTCTCAAAGTCACGATGTTCCTTAACTTCCCAAACAGGATTTTTAGTAGCTAAATATATGTCTTTCCTATTTCCATATTTTTTAAAATACTCTCCTAAGAATATTTCAGACTGTTGTCCATGGTAGAAATACGCTGTATCTATGTAATTGATTCCATTGGCAATTGCATGATTAAGTAATTCCGAAGATTTTTCGTAATCGATTTTTGAGTCATCATTATCTATGACAGGTAATCGCATGCATCCATAGTCAAGTAGAGATACTTTATTGCCTTTATTTATGAAACTTCTATATTGCATATTTACCTCCTATGATTAAAATGAATTGAATAATACCATTAAGGATACACCCGCGATGGTAAAAAATATGGCGATAGCTAACCCTAATAGGAGTCTACATATAATGAATATTAATGAAAATTTAGCTAATGTGTCTTTTTTCAAGAAAGGTAAAAATAAGACCAATACTAAATATAGGACTACAATCATTGAGATGACTCCGCTTAGTTGAAAATTTATCTTATAGGGATTAGAAAAATTCAAACTAAAATCCCCGTTAAATACCTGTGAAATAATCATAAGCAATAATATATTTACAGTAGTCAAGCGACTAGGGACTATATTATTAGTTGACTTAATCGCTATTTGAATCGGGACTAAAGTAGTTATAAAGTTTATGAAAATAATCAGAATAAACAATAGTAAAGGTGCAATTGCAAAGATACCATGGAAAAAACTTCCATTGATTGACAGTGTCAAAAGTGGTAAAAAGGACAACAATAAAATAATCCCAAGCATTATTCCAATAGAATATCTATAGTTCACAATTCGAATGTGTAATGGAGCAATGAAATCATATGATTTCTCTATGAATGATATGATTGAACCCGAAAAGGCATTATCTGCACTAGGGTCCTTAAAATCGTTGTCAGTTCTATCATAGGGATTATCAAAATCATTACGATAGCCTTCTTGATTTAATTTAGCACCACAATTTGAACAAAAATTTGTATTTTCTGGGTTATCTGTATTACATTTTGGACACTTCATATGCTCACCTCCAATTGTTATATATGGTTTATTATAGCATAAATTGGGTTTTTTTGATATAATAGGTCAGAAATTATGAAAGGAGGCAGACAATGGCGGTTGAAAAAGTAAAAGCAAGTGATCGTATGGGAACAGAAGATATGAAATCACTTCTATTAAAAATTTCGTTACCAATGATTATATCGATGTTGGTTCAGTCACTGTACAATGTAGTTGACAGTATTTTCGTAGCAAGGCTAAGTGAATCGGCACTTGCAGCAGTATCGCTATCATTTCCGATTCAAAACTTAATGATTGCTTTTTCAGTTGGAACCTGTGTTGGTATGAATGCGCTTCTTTCTAGGTACTTGGGGCAGAGAAATAACAAATATGCAAATAAGGTTTCACATAATACTTTTGTATTATTGTTCATTGAATATTTAGCGTTTTTAATATTTGGTTTATTCTTCGCCGAAAAGTTTTTCTTGGCGCAGTCGGTAGATGCAGAAATTTTACAACATGGTAAGGCTTATTTAAGCATAGTTACAATTTTTTCCTTTGGTCAGTTTTATCAAATATACAATGAGAGATTATTGCAGTCAACAGGACTTACTTTCTATGTACTGGTTACTCAAGGTTTAGGAGCAATTATAAATATTATACTTGACCCAATACTTATATTTGGCTTATTAGGAGTACCGAAGTTAGGAACGGCAGGAGCTGCTATTGCAACGGTAATAGGACAGATAGTTGAAATGATTATGGGCTTTGTAGTAAATCATAAGAAAAATGAAGAGTTGGAAATTAAGTTGTTCGGAATTAAACCTAGTTTAGCAATCATAAAAGAAATTCTGGTAATAGGTATTCCTTCTGTTGCCCTTTCTTCACTGGCTTCAATAATGACGTTCTTCATGAACAAGATACTAGCAACCTTTAATACTACAGCAATAGCTGTCTTCGGGGTTTATTTTAAAGTACAGAGCTTTGTTTTCATGCCTGTTTTTGGGCTTACAAATGGACTTGTTCCAATAGTTGCTTATAATTATGGTGCAAAGAACAAAAAAAGAGTCATGGAGGCAATAAAGTTTGCCACAATATATGCAACTGTTATAGTGACGATAGGGTTTATATTAGTACATTTCTTCCCTGAACAAATACTATATCTATTTAAACCATCAGATGAGATGCTGAAAATAGGTAGAGCAGCATTAGGCACAATAAGTTGGAGTTTCTTAATAGCAGGATTTACAATAGTGGCAGTTTCAACTTTTCAAGCACTGGGACATGGTCTTGCGAGTTTAGTTACTTCATTTACCAGACAGATTATATTCTTGTTGCCAATAGCATATTTAATGTCTAGAACAGGTGATTTGGATTTAATATGGTGGAGTTTCCCAATAGCAGAAGCAGTTGCAGCTGTTATGTGTATAATCTATCTTGGTGTACTAAAGAAAAATGTAATAGATCAACTATAAACGAGAATGACAAACTGATATATATTAGTTTGTCATTTTTAAAAAGGGAGCAATTATTTATGGTATAATCAATAGAAGAGGTGATTATATGTATACTTTCAATATTAAGACTAAAGACAGATTTGAGATAGTGAATATAGATAGTTTTATTCGTGAGGCAATAGAAAGTTCAGGAGTTCATAATGGAGCTTTAATAGTCTTTTGTCCTCATACTACTGGTGCAATTACAATTAACGAAAATGGAGATCCAGACGTAAAAATTGATATGATTAGTGCATTCAATCGTATTTCTCCTGAATTAAGTGAGTATAGGCATTTTGAAGGAAACTCTCATGCACATGTGCTTTCAAGTCTTGTAGGTGCAAGTGAACACATTATAGTAAATAATGGGAAAGCAGTTTTAGGTACTTGGCAAAGTGTTTATTTTTGTGAATTTGATGGACCTAGAAACCGAAAGATACATATAAAAGTGTTAGGACAATAATTCATATTGACAATAAATTTTTGATATGATATATTAAATCAGATAAAAACCTTTAAGCTTTTCCAGAGAGTTAAGCAAGGATATGGTAGAACCATATTCCTATTTCGATAGGAGGATGTTTTTCGTGTATATTAAAATGAGAAGAATAAATTTGATAGTGGACTTAGTGTTACTCTAATTGGGTAACACTAGGTCTTATTTTATGTATAGGAGGCATATATGATAATTGATAAACTGTATGAAATAGTGGAAGAAAAAGGCAATGTATGTGTGGGACTAGATAGTAGTTTGGACTATATACCTGAAAGCATTAAAACAAAGTATCAAAATATTTCGGATATCATATTTGAATTCAATAAAGAAATAATTGATAATACTAAAGATATAACAGCGATATATAAGCCTCAAATTGCGTTCTATGAAGCTTATGGAATGGAAGGGCTATTAGCTTATAAGAGAACTGTTAAATACCTTAGAGACAATGGACTTTTAAGTATTGGCGATATAAAGAGAGGGGACATTTCTTCTACAGCTAAAATGTATGCTCAAGGACATTTTTCTGGAGACTTTGAAGTGGACTTCATAACTCTTAATCCGTATATGGGATTTGACAGCATAACTCCATATCTAGAATATGTAGAAACTGGAGATAAAGGTGTTTTTGTACTGCTTAGAACTTCTAATCCTGGTGCGAAAGATATTGAGTACTTAAAAGCGGATGGTAAGGAAATATATTATCATGTTGGTGATGAATTAGAGAAAATCGGAAGTTCGTATATAGGCAAACATGGATATAGCAATGTGTGTTCAGTAGTTGGTGGAACTCATATGGATGAAGCTAAAGAGCTGAGAGAAAGATATGCGAATATGTTTATCTTGATACCAGGATATGGAGCTCAAGGTGGAACTGGTGAAGATGCTCAAATGTATTTGAAAAATGGAAATGGTGGAGTAGTAAACTCTTCAAGGGGAATAATCACTCACTATAAGAAATTTGAAGATGGAGCAGAAAATGTAGGTAAATATGCGAGAGAAGCTGTTGAAGCTATGAGAATAGATTTAGGGTATAACAAATAAGGAGGAAATTATAAATGATAATCGATCAATTTAAAGAATCAGGTGCACTATTAGACGGTCACTTTTTACTTTCATCAGGACTACACAGTAACGGATATGTACAATGTGCTAAATTATTACAATATCCTGATAGAGCAGCAATAGTTGTTGCGGAAATAGTAAGAAAACTTAATGAAGCAAATGTGAAACCTGATATAATAGTAGGACCAGCGATGGGTGGAATTGTGGTAGCTTATGAATTGGGAAGACAATTAGGAGTTCCAGCAATTTTCACTGAGAGAGATATTGACAATTACATGACTCTAAGAAGAGGCTTTGAAATAGAAAATGGAGCAAAAGTACTGGTTTGTGAAGACGTAGTTACAACTGGTAAATCTACAAGGGAAGCTATCAAAACCATAAGAGAACATGGTGGCGAAATAGTAGGAGTAGCATCACTAGTAGACAGAACAGATGGAAGTTTTGAATATCCACTTTATTCAGCAACAAAATTAGATATTAAAACTTTTGACCCTGAAAACTGTCCTCTATGTAAAGAAGGTAGTACTGCAATTAAACCAGGAAGTAGAAAAGTATTTAGATAAGAAGTGTGATTTAATGAATATAGGAATAGATGTAGTTGAAAATGCTAGGATAAAAGAGGTTTATTCTAAGCATGATGATAAGTTTTTGGAAAAGATGTTTACAAAACTTGAAATAGACTATATAAAATCAAGAAACAATTCAATAGAAACTATATCAGGACTTTTTTCAGCAAAGGAATCAGTTGCTAAGGCACTGGGAAAAGGCTTTGGTCCAGATGTTAACTTCCATGATATAGAGATTAGACATGAAGAGTCAGGAGCTCCTTATGCTATTTATAAGGGTATGAAAATGAGTATAAGCATATCCAATGAAAAAGATTATAGCATTAGCATTGCGATTTCAGATAGTGGGGTAAACTTTGTTATTCCAGACGAAATAATCAATATAGTTATTCCAAGAGATAAGTATGGGCATAAAGGGACTTTTGGCAAAACAATGGTGATAGCAGGCTCGTTGGGAATGATTGGAGCAGGATATCTTTCTAGTAATGCTGCATTAAAATCAGGATGTGGTTTAGTATATCACTATGTTCCAGACGAGATACTTGATGCGATGAGTTTGAAACAAGTGGAAGTAATAGTTAAGAGATATACCGATTTAATAAATGATTATGGATATATGGATTCCATATTAGTAGGTCCTGGAATAGGAATAGGCAAAGCGAATTACAATAAGAATTTGGCGATGTTAAAAGAGATTATTAAAACTGACAAAAAAGTGCTTATTGATGCAGATGGACTGACTATATTAGCTGAAAATATGGATTTGTTGGAAGAGAGCAATGCAGACATAATTATGACCCCACATTTTGGAGAGTTTCAAAGACTTATGGGAAGAACTATATCCAAAGATGAGGATCTGTTAGAAATAAGTATCAATTTTGCAAAAGAAAATTCATGTGTATTGGTCCAAAAAGGGCACAATACCGTAGTAACCAATGGAAGCGAGTTCTATGTTAATAATACTGGAAACTCAGGAATGGCAACTGCTGGTAGTGGTGATGTCCTTTCAGGAATTATTTCTGGATTATTGGCGCAAGGATATGAAACCTTTGAAGCAGCGAAACTAGGAGTTTACATTCATGGGCTAAGCGGAGATATCGCTGCAGAAAAAAAATCAGAGCATTCTATGGTTGCAAGTGATATCTTAGAATGTTTAGGTCAAGCATTTAAATTAATAATTTAGCATTTTACTTTGAAATTTGTGGAGAAAAGTATATAATAAAGGGTATATATTTTATAGCAGTACATTTGAGCTATGATAGGGTGTGGTTATGAAGATAAAACGAGGAGATTTATACTATGCCGATCTCAGCCCAGTTATAGGTTCTGAACAAGGCGGAGTAAGACCAGTCGTCATAGTTCAGAATGATATAGGGAATAAATATAGTCCCACTACGATAGTAGCAGCAATAACGTCTCAATTAAATAAACCTAAACTACCTACTCATGTTCCAATTTCAGCTCAAAAATATGGACTGCCTAAAAATTCAGTAGTACTCACTGAACAACTGAGAACTGTTGATAAAAAAAGACTAAGAGAAAAACTAGGTAGCGCAGATGAAGAATTTATGAAGAGAATTGATGATGCTATAAAGACTAGTGTGGGATTGAAGTAATACATAAGGTATGGTATAAACCAAATACATAATAAAAAGAATAAGCAGAAATGCTTATTCTTTTTTATGTGCAAAATTAAGTAAATCAATAGATTTGAGTTTTGAGGAAATAAGAAGAAATACTTCACATTGTAAGAGTTTTTAACTAATCAGTATTTCTATATTTAACCATGAGTATGATATTTGATTACGGAGACTAAGAAAGGCTAATAATTAACATTTCTAACTATTTAAAGGTTTTACTTATAGTTGGATTTATAGTATAATCTTTATAGTCGTAATCTAAACGACAGACTTTTCCGAAAGGAGGAAATTGAGTGAGAATAAAAGTACTTCACTTAATAAGTGGAGGAGATACAGGCGGAGCAAAAACTCACATCATTTCGTTATTAAAGGAATTAAAAAATTATGCTGATACTAAATTAGTGTGTTTTATCAATGATACTTTTTATGCAGATGCAAAAGCAGAAGGCATAAATATCGAAGTAATGGAACAAAAAAGACGTTCAGATATGACGATTGTCAAAAAACTCGTAGATGAGATAAATAAAGGTGAATATGATATCTTGCATTGTCACGGGGCAAGAGCCAATTTTGTTGCCTATTTTTTGAAAAAACATATTGATATTCCAATGATAACCACAGTTCATAGTGATTATCTATTAGATTTTAAGGATAGTTTTTATAAAAATATGATATTTACGCCACTTAATAAAATGGCGCTTAAAAAATTTGATTATTATATTGCAGTTACCAATTCATTTAAAGAAATGCTTGTGGAAAGAGGATTTAAGAGAGATAAAATAGAGACAGTTTACAATGGTATAGATATGAGTGCAGAAGTAAACTATGTTCCTAGAGATGAATTTTACAAACGATACAATATAGATCCGTCAAATAAATTCGTTACTGGGATTGCAGCCAGATTAGACAAAGTCAAAAATCATGAAATGTTGATAAAAGCTGCAAATGAAGCAATAAAAATCAATCCTGAGTTGTTGTTTTTAATAGCAGGTTTAGGAGATGAAGAAACAAATTTAAAATCTATGTGCAATGAATATGGAATAGAAGATAATGTTAAATTTCTAGGATTTGTAAACGATCCATATTCGTTTTTTAATGCAATAGACGTAAACACGCTTACATCAGTAAGTGAGAGTTTTCCATATGTAATATTGGAAGCTGCAAAAATGAAGACTCCTACAATATCTACTAGAGTTGGTGGAATATATGAAGTAATTGAAGATGGGGAAAATGGATATCTAGTTAACTCTGATGACTATAAAGAACTTTCGGAAAGAATACTTAATCTTGCAGCAGATCGTGAAAAGCTAAATGAATTTGGTGAAAAGATATATGAAAAAGTAAGAGATAACTTCTCAACTAAAAATATGGCTGAAGATCAATACAATATCTATATGGACATTCTAAATAAGTGGAGGTAAACAAAGTGAAAATAGTTGATGAAAAAGGTAAGTTATTTGGTCTAGTAAACCTAATAGACTTATTAGTTGTTTTAGTATTAGTGGCAGTAGTATTTGGTGGAGTAAAAAGACTTGGATCAAGACCTACTGTTTCAGACAGCTCTTCAAAGGGCATAGTAACTTATGAAATAAAAGAAGTAAGACAAGTAACTGTAGACAATATAGTAGTTGGTGATCCAATATATCATTATGACAAAGGAACTTATATAGGAACTATCGTTGATAAGAAAGTAGAACCTTTTAAAGACTATGTTGAATATAATGGACAATGGGTAAATGCCGAAAAAGAAGGCAGATATGTAGTGACTATTGAAGTTGAAGCTGATGTGAAAGAAAGCACAGAAAATTTTGTCGTAGGTGGAGAGCAAACGAGAGTAGGAGTTGAGCAAAGACTTAAGAATAAAAGAGCTGCATACTTCGGAAATTGTTTAGGGATAGAATTAAAGTAAAGAGTCTAGGTGATTAGATGTATAATAGTATATTCATAGGCTTTGTTATGAAGATAGTAAATTTTGTAAAAGGCCTTTATAGATATAGCTTTATTCATAAATTGATGACTGCAATCAAGAAGCTTTTTGTAAGACTTGGTAGTGGTTCTAAAGTAATTCATTTTCTAAACAATGAAAATAGCATAATTAAATACTCGGTTTTATATAAGGTATATTCTAGTTTTTGGAAATTAATAGAGTCTATTGCAACTAAGTTAAATAGATTCTTTAAGAAATTCTATGATTCCAGTATGACTGTAGAATCTATAGCATATTATAATAGAGATGAGAGTATGATACTTAGGTTTGTATATTTGTTTATGCTTTTTTCAGGGATAGGTATAGGGCTTATGAGTATTTTCTCCTTAAACACAGGATATGGAAATATTCTTAGTTTGATGCTATTTATAGTTGGACTAATTGGACTATTAGTGAATGGTTACGAAAAGACAATTTTTATGAATTCAAAAGTTGTAGTATTCATCAGTGATATATTCCGCTTAGATGACGGAGGTGAGCACTGGTGGTAGAGAGAAAGAGTAGAATAAATGTAGTACTACCAATGATTCTATCATTAGCTGTCATAGTGCTTTATAGATATTTGGAATTAAAGTTCGCTGTGGCGTTAATCGTTGGAATAATTGGATTTGTATTAGTAAATTACAATATAAAAATAGGTATATTAGGTGCGACTTTTCTTATGCCTTTTATGCCTGATAAAATTGGATTGGCTATGATGCTGTCTTTGAGCGTATTCTTTTTTATAAAATATGTATTGATAGAACCAAAGCCATTAAAAGCAACGATTTTTGGTGCGATTATAGGAGTTTATTTTATAATTGCATGTATAGCAACTTTTACTTCCATAAGTTTAAGCGGAAGTATAAGGGATATAGGGCTTCATATGGGAGGTCTTAGCTATGCATTTGTGGTAATTAATACTATTGAGACTAAAGAGGATTTGAATACTCTACTTACAGTTTTAATGGTATCGGCTACACTAGTTGCACTATACGGGGTACTACAGTACTTCACAGGTGTTGAAATTGCTAGAGAATGGATGGACGTAGAAAGCAGTCCAGATATTTCTGCAAGGGTATATTCTGTGTTTGGTAATCCAAATATACTTGCAGAATATTTAGTAATACTGTGTCCTATTGGAGTCGGTATGATGTGGCAAACTAAGTCCATTAAGAAAAAACCTATTTTCTTTCTAGGAGCAGTAAGTATGCTTATTGCATTGATACTTACAATGTCTAGAGGTGGCTGGTTAGGTATTGCATTTGCAGCATTAGTATTTGTGTTATTGGTAGATAGAAGATTGTTACTTCTTGCAATTCCAATCGTTATAGCTGCATTTTTCTTATTGCCAACATCAATACTAAATAGGATAACTAGTATTGGAAATATGGCTGACTCATCAATAAAACACAGATTTGATATCCTAAATGTAACTTTTAATGTAATAAGGGACAATTGGGTGGCAGGAGTAGGTTTCGGTTATTTGCCATTTAAAATGGTATTTGAAACCTATAATAGATATATCAATATGTATCATGTTCACAATACTTATTTGCAGACGATGGGAGAGTTGGGGATTCCTGCTTTCACAATATTTGCTACGATGTTGTTTACATTTATAAAGTATCCAATATTGAAACTAGTAAAAAGAAAAGATGATACTTATTATAGATATGTTGGAGCAGGTATAGTTGCAGGATTAGTCGGAATACTAAGCCAAGGGTTTTTTGAAAGTATTCTATATCTACCTAGAATAATCTTTATATTCTGGACAGTAGTTGGAATTATGATTGCAATGGTAAATATAGCAAGCAAAGACAATGATATTGAGCTTAACAGCATTGATCAATCAGTCGTTGTGAAGAGGGGAAATAGGAAATAATATGAAGAAAGTCTTATTATCAGGATACTATGGCTTTGATAATAGCGGTGATGATGCCATATTAAGAGCTTTAGTCGATGACATAAAAAAATTAAATAGCGATATTGAAATCATCGTACTATCTAAAGATCCTGCTAAGACTGAGAGATTATATGGTGTAAAAGCTGTAAATAGATTTAGTATTAAAGAGGTCAATAGCGCACTAAACTATGTAGATATGTTTGTGTCTGGTGGTGGTTCGTTACTTCAAGACGTAACCAGTACTAGATCGATTATTTACTATTTAGCGGTAATCTATATGGCACTTATGAAGAAAAAGAAGACATATGTAATAGCTAATGGAATAGGTCCTATAGATAAACCTTTTAATAGGAGAATGACGAAGAAGATTCTAAACAGGGTTGATTATATAACGCTTAGAGATGAAGATTCTTTTGAGTTTGTAAAAGAGCTTAATGTGAAAAACCCTAAAATAGAGGTAACATCTGATCCGGTTTTCAGATTAAAGGAAACTAGTGAAGAGAGAATAGATGAAATATTTGAATTGGAGAAGTTTCCTAAGGATAGAAAACTAGTAGGAATTTCACTGAGGAATTGGAAAAACATCGATAATATAATTGAAAATTTATCAGAGTTTTGCAATAGGATAATAAGCGAAGAAGATGTCGATATAGTATTTATTCCTATGCATTTTCCAGAGGATTTAGATATTTCTAAACAAGTTATGGATAAAATTGAGTATAGAGATAATATTCATATCTTGGACAATAAGTACTCTGCTGAGGAGATTATTGGGGTAATAAGTAGATTAGATATTATTCTTGCAATGAGACTTCATGCTTTAATATACGCAATCAAATGTGAAACTCCTATAGTTGGATTGGTATATGATCCAAAACTTGATGGGCTTTTAAAGGAAGTTGAAGTCGAAGAAAAAGTTAATATTGAAGACTTTACCGTAGATGAACTTTATGATAATTTTATGAAAGTGTACTCTGATATAGATGGACATCTCAACAATTTACATGATCATAGAATTAGACTTCAATCTGCAGCAAAGAGAAATATAGACATTATTGAAGAACTTTTGGAGGGCGAAAATGGAAAAAATTAGTATTTTCGGTGTAGAAATTTTCAACACTACTCTTGAAGAAACTATGAAAATCGTAAGTGATTTTCTTGATGGAGAAGATACTAAAGTCGGTTTTACTCCAAACACTGAAATTGTAATGGCTTGTAGAGATGATTTAGAAAATAGAAAATTGGTCAATTCTGCTGATTTGGTCGTTCCTGATGGAATCGGACTTATCTATGCTTCAAAAATTCATAAAAAACCTTTAAAAGAGAGAGTTACTGGCTTTGATATTTCAATGAACATTTTAAAAATGGGAAGAGAAAAGCCGATAAAACTTTATTTGTTAGGTGGAAAAGATGGAATCGCGAAAATGGCAAAGGCAAATATTGAAAGAGATTATGAAGGTATAGAAGTAGTAGGTTATCATCATGGATACTTTAAGGGAAGTCAATTTGATATTTATGACGATGAAAAAGAGCAGAATATAATTGAAGAAATAAATGAACTTAAGCCAGATGTGATTTTTGTAGGATTTGGTTTTCCTAGACAAGAAAAATGGATAGCTCATAATAGAGATATTTTGAATACTAAGTTTTTAATTGGTAATGGAGGAGTAATAGATATCTTAGCAGGAGTTACAAAAGAGACTCCAAAGATATTTGTAAAGCTTAATCTAGAATGGTTTTATAGACTTATTAAGCAACCATCTAGAATAATTAGACAAATTGCATTGCCAAAGTTTTTAATTAGTGTGTTGATAAATAAGGATTCTGTAAAACTAGAGGGGGATGTAAATGAACAAAGATAATTTAACTGTTAATGCAATTAGATTTTTATCAGTAGATGCAATTCAGAAAGCAAATTCTGGACACCCAGGATTACCACTTGGAGCAGCACCTATGTCATATGCACTGTGGGGGAATCACCTAAATATTAACCCTAAGGATTCAAACTGGTTTAATAGAGATAGATTTATACTATCAGCAGGTCATGGCTCCGCTATGCTTTATGCTCTATTACATCTTTATGGATTTGATGTTACTATTGACGATATTAAAGATTTCCGTCAATTAAATAGTAGAACTCCAGGACATCCAGAACTTGGATACACTGATGGAGTTGAATCTAGCACAGGACCATTAGGTCAGGGAATCAGTATGGCTGTTGGTCTTGCGATGGCAGAAGAACACTTAGCTGCAAAATACAATAAAGAAGATGCTAAATTAATAGATCACTACACTTATTCACTATGTGGAGATGGTGATTTAATGGAAGGTATCGGCTATGAAGCTTGTTCATTGGCGGGAACACTAGGACTTGGAAAGCTTATAGTTCTTTATGACTCTAACTCAATTTCCATTGAGGGAAATACTGATATAGCGTTTACAGAAGATATAGTAAAGAGATTTGAAGGCTTTAATTGGCAAGTAATTGAAGTTGAAGATGGCAATGATATTGCTAAAATAAGTGAAGCGATTGAAAAAGCTAAATTGGAAATGAATAAGCCTACTCTTATTAAGATAACTACTGTAATAGGATATGGTTCACCAAAAGCTAATCAAGCAGCTTCTCATGGCTCTCCTCTAGGAGATGACAATCTAACTATCACAAGAAATGAGCTTAATTGGAACTATGAACCATTTGTAGTACCAGAAGAAGTATATGCTAATACATCAGAACAATTAGCTGAAAAAGAAGCTGTATACACTGAATGGAAGCAATTAGAAAGTGAGTATAGCAATAAGTATTCTGAAGATTATAAACAATTGATGAATGATATAAATGGAGTACTTCCTGAAAATCTATTTGATGAAGAATACTTCACATTCGATAAAGACTTGGCTTCAAGAGCAGCTTCAGGAATATGCTTAAATAGGATTGCCGAAAAAGTAAACAATCTTTTTGGTGGATCAGCAGATTTAGGACCATCAAATCAAACAGAGCTTAAAAACTCGAATTGGTTTTCTAAAGAGAATAGAGATGGTAAAAACATTCATTTTGGAGTTAGAGAGCACGCTATGGCAGCAATTGCCAATGGTCTTAAATTACATGGTGGATTACACCCATATGTTGCAACTTTCTTAGTATTTAGTGATTATATGAAAGGTGCAATCAGACTTAGTAGTATTATGAAATTGTCGGTAACTTATGTATTGACTCATGATAGTATTGGAGTAGGAGAAGATGGACCTACTCATCAACCGATTGAACATCTTGCGATGTTACGTTCAACACCGAATTTAGTTACTTTTAGACCTGCAGATGCTAAAGAAACAGCAGTAGGTTGGAAAATTGCTATGGAATCTAAAGACACACCTATAGCGATGGCATTAAGTAGACAAACACTACCTAATCTAAAAGGAAGTTCCTTAGATGCTGAAAAAGGTGGATATATTATAGCTGAAGAAATTGGAGAACTAGATTTAATACTATTGTCATCAGGTTCTGAAGTTAGCCTAGCTGTTAAAGCTAAGGAAGTTTTAGAAAAAGATGGCTATGGAGTTAGAGTCGTAAGTATGCCTTCAATGGAAATCTTTGATAAGCAAACTAAAGAATACAAAGATAGCGTATTACCAAGAGAAGTGAGAAATAGAGTTTCAATAGAAGCGGCATCAACATTTGGTTGGGGTAAATATGTCGGATTAGATGGTATTTCCATTGGAATAGATTCATTTGGAGCATCTGGACCAGGAAACGATGTTTATGAATACTTTAAAATCACTTGTGATGAATTAGTTACAAAGTCTAAAGAATTGTTAAATAACAATAACAAATAGCACAAAAAAGTTGAAAAAATAAATGTTTAACGGTATAATTAGAGAATAACAGGGGGTGTATTAAGTAATGAATAAAAAATTAAGAGTGAGCCTTGTAATCGCAGCAGGTGCGCTAGCATTAGTAGGTTGTGGAAAAAAAGAAGCAGCTTTAACTGATGGTACTTACACAGGTTCTGCTGAAGGTTTCAACGCTGAAACTCCAGTAGAAGTTTCAGTAACTGTAGCAGAAGGTAAAATTTCTGCAGTTGAAGTAGTTAATCATGACGAATCAGTTGATGATCTTGATGTTGTAGCTCAAGCAATTGAAGACGTTCCAGCATCTATCGTTTCTAAAGGCGGTACAGATGTTGATGGAGTAGCAGGTGCTACTTACACAAGTAATGCTATAAAAGCAGCAGTTGACGCAGCATTAAAAGCAGAATAATTTAAATTCAGAAAGCTTGTCTATTATAGGCAAGCTTTCTCTGTTATATGGGAGAAACTTATGAACTACTATGCAGTGAAAAAAGGAAGAAAACCTGGAATATATGGAACTTGGGCAGAGTGTGAAACGCAAGTAAAGGGATTTAGTGGAGCTGTTTATAAGAAATTCAATAATCTTAAAGAGGCTGAATCATTCATAGATGGAGTAGAAAAAAACACTGAAGCTAAATCTGAAGATATAGAAATATTGCCAGGGGAAATGATAGCTTATGTGGATGGAAGTTATGATATAAATGATATGAGCTATAGCTATGGTGGGGTGTTAATTACTTCTGAAGAAGAAATTGAAATATCGAAAAGGTATATTGCAGATGAATTGTCTACTTTTAGAAACGTAGCAGGTGAGTTAAAGGGAGCCATCGCAGCAATAGAAAAAGCTTTAGATATGGGAATTAAGAAGATTTACTTACACTATGACTATACGGGAATAGAAAATTGGGCTAAAGGGAATTGGAAAACAAATAATATAGCCACACAAGATTATAAGAAATTTATAGATTCAATAAAAGATGATATTGAAATAGAATTTATCAAAGTTGCAGCACATAGTGGCATTTACTATAATGAAAAAGCAGATGAATTAGCAAAAAAAGCTAGAATTAGTTAAGAAACTAATCTAGCTTTTTGTATATTATGCCGTTTTTATCGAACAGTTCAAGAGCATATTCATCTACTCTATAACTATTCATATAATAGATTTCACTTATTCCTGCTTGTATCAGTGCTTTAGTACAGTTTAGACAAGGAAAGTGTGTAACATAAGCTTTGCAACCTTTTACAGAAATTCCTTCTTTCGCACAGTATAATAGTGCATTCATTTCAGCGTGTATAGTCGCGATACAGTGACCGTCTCTCATAGTATGACCAACGTCATCGCAATGAGCATTTCCTGCAACTGAGCCATTATATCCAGTAGATACAATTCTGTTGTCTTCGTTTACTAAAACACAACCAACTAATGCTCTGTCACAAGTAGATCTAGTAGCAACCATTTTTGTAATATCCATAAAATATTCATTCCAACTCACTCGAGCCATAATATCACCTCTCTAAAATTATAGCATATAATGGGCAGATTATGGGTATTAATATATAGAGCAATAATAAATAAATCATAAATAAGAGGTGTAAAAATGTTAAAAGAATTTAAAGAATTTGCAAGCAAAGGTAATTTTGTTGATATGGCAATAGGTATTATCATGGGTGGCGCTGTGGGAGCGGTAGTTCAATCAATAGTCGATATACTTATGGAGATTATTTCTGCATTGGCATTTGGACAAGGATTGGAAAATCTAAGTGTAACTATTGCTGGTGTACCAATTGCATACGGAACGACATTGACTGCGCTAATTAATTTTGTTATAATTGCATTTACAATGTTTTTAATCGTTAAAGCTATTAATAGAATGAATGCATTAGTTCCAGCAGCAGAAGTGGTGGAGGAAGCTCCAACAACAAAAGTTTGCCCTTTCTGTAAAACAGAAATTTCAATTGAAGCAACAAGATGTGCTAATTGTACATCACATTTGGATTAGTGAATAGGAGGTGTAATTTGTGTATGGATTAGTATTAGAAGGTGGAGGAGCAAGAGGTTCATATCATATTGGTGCATACAAGGCTTTGGAAGATTTAGGAATAACCGATGAGATAAGTGTCGTTACTGGTACATCTATAGGCTCAATAAATGGTGCTATGATCGTTCAAGGCGATGCGGATTATGCCGAAAAAATGTGGAGAGAAGCTATTTATTCAATGGCAGTAAAAGTAGATGATGAATTAGTATATGATCTTATACATGGGGATAAGAGTATAAAAAATTTGCCAAGAGACCTAAGTAGTATAGTAAATGTATTCTCTAAAGGTGGACTAGATATAACTCCTCTAAAAGAATTATTGAATGCTAAGGTCGATGAGGAAAAAGTTAGAAATTCTAAGATGAAACTTGGCTTAGTAACTGTGAATATCTCAGATTTGCAACCACTGGAACTATATATTGATGAAATTCCAGAAGGAGAATTGGTGAATTATCTAATTGCATCAAGCTATTTGCCAGGATTTAAAATGGAACCATTAAGTGGTAAATACTATTTAGACGGTGGATTTTATGATAGAATGCCAATTAAAATGCTTAAGAGAGTAGATGTCGATAAAGCAATAGCTATAAGAACCCACAAAGATAAAGTCGATAAAGAAATTCTTAATAATGAGAATATAATCATGGTGGAACCAAAGCAAGAACTATTTGGAATATATGACATTACTCCAGAAAATGGTGTTTATGGCTTAAATCTAGGCTATTACGACACTATGCGAACTTTTAAAAACCTATATGGTGAAAAATACTATATAGAACCATTTGAAGAAAAATTTGCATTTGAGTTCTTCAATCGCGATGTTGAAGTAATGAAAAGAGTAAACGGTATTATGAAAAATGAAGAGGGTAGTGTATATAGAAACTATTATGAAAAATCAATACCGACTTTGTTTAAGATATTAAATATCGATGATGGAAATCTAAGCGATTTACTAATAGCAGCGCTAGAAGTGAGACTTACTAGTTTAGAAGTAGACCAGTTTAAAATATACACAGTAGAGGAATTGCTTGAAAAAGTTAAAGGAAGTCAATTTTGCCAAATGGAAGATAGAGAATCAATTTTGGCTATCTTGGTATCTAGAATCAATCCAGTAAATATACTAAATAGTGAAGAAATAATAACAAATGTATTAGATATACTATTCGAATGATTTTATAAAAGCAGTGGTAGATAAGAACTGATCACAGGGATGTAATTTAATAAAAATCCTTGTTAATTAGGTTATATTAACTTGACTAGATGCCGGGTAAGATATAACCTAATTTTTGTATTTATTTTAAAACCTTAAATTACTTGATTTTTAAATTATACTTAAATTTGAACTAATTATTAAATGATGATACAATTTAGGTGTTAGAACATATATTAACTGAAAGGATGATGAGGATGTTAGTTGTTGATAACGCTAATTATGTATTTTCAAGTAATGGAAAAGCAGTTGCAAATGTAAAATCTGAAGAGGTTGTTTTATTTGTGACACAAGATTGTTTTGGTGGTCAGATTAAAGACGAAACCCAATTAATTCATGAAATAGATTTAAATAAAGCAAACCCTACTGCTGGACCTGTGTATGTAGAAGGTGCAGAAGTTGGCGACGTAATAGTTGCAGACATTCTAGATATTAAGGTTGGAGATAAAGGTTTTGCTTGTTCAGTGCCTGAGTCAGGGCCTCTAAATGATGTATCAGAGATTAGAACTAAAATTATCGATATTAAAGACGATACTGCATATTATAATGATATAAAATGGAAGATAGACCCGATGGTTGGAGTTATTGGAACAGCACCAGCTGAAGGTGAAATCCCATGTGGATTAGCAGGGAATCATGGTGGAAATATGGACTCTAAATTAATTAGAAAAGGTAGTAGGGTTTATTTACCTGTGAGAGTTGAAGGTGGATTATTTCAACTTGGAGACCTTCATGCAACAATGGGGGACGGAGAAGTATCGGGAACAGGAATTGAAATCTGTGGTGAAGTATTAGTAAGACTATCACTTATTAAGAATTTTGAATTGAATTGGCCTGTTACGGAAACAGATGATATGTGGTATGTGAATAGTACGGATCCTGAATATGGAAAAGCTTTGACTGAAGCTTCTAAAGAGCTAATGAGACTTATGAAACCGGTTTATGATTGGGATGAAACGGATATATTCATATATCTTTCGCTTCAAGGAGATGTTGGAGTCAATCAAGGTGTATATCCAATTCACACTCCAATGTTCACACTAAGATTTGGAATTCCAAAAGTGGTCGGTAAAAAAGCATTAATAGAATAAGTATAATAAACCTGTATGATGAACTGTATTCATACAGGTTTTATTTATGGGATAAAGTGGAGCAACAATATGATATAATTGCATAATCAAAGATATGATTAGTAGTATATAAATCTAATGCGAGTAATGTAATGGAAGAATTGATGAGGTGATGAATATTAATAGATTTGATAATTTAATGAGTATAGTTGAAAAAATTAAAGAGATTTATGATATTAAAGAGTCTATGAGAAGTGGATTTAATATTTTCAAAGTTCTTGATAATATGAGCGATGAAGTCAATTTACATTCTAAATTGATTTGTGAGTTACTAGGTAATAGGAAGTATAATGGTAAATATATTCAACTATTCTTTCAATCTATTGGTTTACAAGTAGATGAAAGATTAATAGATAGAGCAGTAGTTATGAGAGAACGTTCCTTCTCGAATGGTAGAATTGATATTTTGATTGAAATGTACAATGACAAAGATAAAAAGGCGATAATCATTGAGAATAAAATATATGCTGATGATGTAAGAGGACAATTAAATAGGTATTATAAATCAGTTAAGAATTTGGGATATGATGATGGTCAAATTGAAATTATATATTTAACACTTTTTGGTGACACACCTTCAGATGACAGTATTAAAAATTTAAAACACGAAGTGAAGTGTATTTCTTATTCTGAAGACATTAATAAATGGATAGAAGCGTGCATCAGAGAATCAGCAGAAATACCAGAGGTAAGGGAAATTTTAATTCAGTATAGAGATGTTATTAAAATCTTAACTTACAGAGAGGAGGACGAGATGGTAAATGATATAAAGATTGAATTGATGAAAAATTTAGAACGATATGAATGTGGTCTAGACATATCAAAAGCTGTTTTAGAAGTAAAAAAGGAACAACAATATGTATTGTGGAGCGAATTGGAAAGACGACTCTCTGAAGTCAATAGTATAAAACTAGTAGACGATGAAAAATTTCTGTCAAATAAAAATAAACACTATAGCAAAAAATTGATAAATGATTATTACGAAAAAAATGTTGGTGCAAAAACTTACGGTATTACATACTTCGTGAAAAATATTGAAGATATAGGAGATATATACATAAGAATTGAGATGTCCGATTTGGTTTTCTTTGGTATTAGAAAGAGCTTAGGAACACTTAATAAAAGTGAAAAGTACAAATCTCTATTAATTAATTTAAAAGAAGCTGGTTTTAATGGTTTAGATACTCAGTGGTGGGTTGGATGGAAGTTTTTTAACTTAACACCAAATCTCTATGTTAAAACTATGAACACTGAGTTAGTTGGAACTTTAATAGACGACGAGAATAGAGATGCTATGATGAATAGAATAGCAGAACAAATTGAGGATCTTATAAGATTAATAAATAGAGTTTAAGATAAAAGCCAGATGAATATCTGGCTTTTTCTATATTAAATCAAATTAAATACATATTTGAATATCATAATTATTCCAATCATACCTAGTGTAGTCACTACAGGGAATAATTTATCTTTGATAGTAATATTGATATCAACATAACTAGTTCTTTTTACATCAGGATTAAATCCCCTTGATTCCATAGCTCCTGCAAGTACTTCTGAATGAAGTACAGTTTTTGAAAGCACTGGTGCAATAAGTCTAGGAGAGAAAGGCAATACATTTATTCCTAAAGCTTTAAATGCAAGTTTCTTTTTTTTGTATTCCTCATTTATCACGGGCATCATCTGAAATGCTGCAAAAAATCCATATACAAATTTTGTTGACAGTGGAGTTAGCATCTCCAATGATTTTATAAAATCCATATGTTTAGTAGTAAGTACAAAACACATTCCCATTATTGGAAAACAAATCGCTCTACTTGCCAAATTCATTCCATTCCAAATTCTATTATCTAAGACTACAATATCTGTTTGTGTTGAACTTGTAAATTTATATCCCGTAATAAACATTGAAATTGCAATGATAAATATCCAAATGAGTGGTTTAAATATGTTTTTACTTGGGACTCCTGATATCAATAAAAGTAGTATTGATATGATTATCAGTGCTATATTCACACTTACATTATAAGTAAATGCCAGTATAATTATAGGAATTATAAGTCCGGTAAATTTAAACAGTGGATTTATTTTATATAGCATAGTTCACCTCAATTGGTTTTAGGATTCCATCTACTAGTTCAAAACTATAGTCGGTATATTGTTCTATAAGTTTCTTATTATGACTTATTATTATGACTGTCATTTCCTTATTCATATTTACAGAAAGTATTAAATCCATAATTTCTTTTACTGACATGAAATCCTGAGCATAAGTAGGTTCGTCGCATACCAGTATATCGTAATTGGCAGCAAGAACTGATATCACTCCAAGTCTTCGTTGTTGTCCTTGGCTTAACATATACGGAGAAAAGTTACGATATTGCCACAAATTGACTTTTTCCAAATAGCCTTTTGCTATATTATCGTCATTAATTCCATTGGCATTTAGGCTTAGCATAATTTCATCCAAAACATTATTTGTTAGGAATTGATCTTGCGGATCTTGGAAGATATATCCAATTTTTAGTTCATTTCTACTTTTTTTGAATATTTTAGATTGATTATGTGTATGGGCAGTAATTGTACCTTCATATTCTATATTTTTAGATATAACCTTTAATAGTGTTGATTTTCCGGCACCACTCTTTCCGGCAATTCCATAAATTTTTCCTATTTCCAACTCTAAGGACAAGTTTTCTAGTATATATTCATTATACTTAATAGATATATCCTTAAGAGACATTATTGTTTTCGAGGGTTTATTATTTTTAACCCTACTTATATAATTATCTCCTGGATATTCAATGCCAATGTCATGGAAAATCTTAATATAATCACTTAAATTGTCTTTACTGACACTTTCACTAATTATACAACCATTGACTCCTAATAATATCATCTTGTCCATATAATCAAGCCAAGGAGATATTTTATGGTCTATAACGATGATTGAGTATTCATATTCTTCTTTTAAATCATAAAGTAGTTTAATGAATTTTTCAGTACTTTCTGAATCAAGGTTTGCAAAAGGTTCATCAAGGATTAACCATTTTGAACCTATTGCAAGTGAGCAGGCAAGTGCTACTCTTTGTTTTTCTCCGCCTGAAAGAGTATTTAGTGAATAGTTTTTAAGGTGGGTAATTTCTGTGTGAGAAAGTACTCTTTCTATTATTAGGTCCATTTCTTCTTTTGGAATTCCAATATTTTCAAGGCAGAAGATGATTTCGTTTAAAGGAGTATCTGTACAGAATTGTAAATTAGCGTTTTGAAACATCATTCCTATAAGTTTTGCTCTTTCATTTATTGGAATAGAATGTATATTAATTCCATTTATAAGTATTTCACCTGATTCTAAAATTCCTCCATGTTCAGGATATAAGCCGGACAGTATATAGCATAGAGTACTTTTTCCAGACCCCGAAACTCCAGTGATTAAAGTGATTTCATTAGGATTGAAAGTAATGCTAAAGTCTTGTAGAATTAAAGGATTGTATTCATCATATCTGAAATTCAAGTTTTTACATTGAAAACTATTTGAAGAACTCATTTGTAAATCCTTCAGATTTAATCGATAAATCTCTATTCACAAGATTATTCTCATACATCCATTTACTAAAATTATTCCATCTAGCAACTTCAATACGTCCCCATTGACTATCTTTGTTAAGATAGATATTTGAAACATATTCTTGACTGGTTTTCCATAGATTTTGACTTATATTTGGTCTTAAATCTGAAAGTAATTTTATGGCTTCATCAGGATGATTTTTTGCCATTTGATATCCTTTTTCAGTAGCGCTTAGAAAGTTAGAAATCAGTTCTGGATCTTCATCAATCAAAGTGTTTTGAACGAAAAGTGCTGGTGAACAATAATTGAATACTGGATTTAAATCAGGAAAGGCGAAATAGTTTACTTCATATCCTGCGTCTAACAATTCAAAGTACTCCCAACTTTTATAAACCCATGTTGCATCTCCAACAGTATTTAATGTGGTCACTATATCTGAAACATCCATAGGAACTAAATCTACTTTTGAATAATCTCCTCCATCTTCATTGATGACTTGATTCAAAACTGTATGAAACCATTCTTGGTTCCAATGAGTAAGTCTTTTGGTCATAAGTTTTTTAGGTGAAGTAATATCATTTTCTTTAAGTGAAACGATTCCCGAATCATTAATTTGTGTAATGCTTGCTATTCCCGTTAGATTGGCAATTATTGGGTTTTCAATACCAAGCACATAAGATGCTTGTGGAGCGCAAATAAAATCTGATCCCGATAGAAGTGTTTCTCCTTCTGCTTCACCATGTATTGTCAAGTCTATTCCATGTTTTTCGTACAATCCATTTGCTTTTGCCATATAGAAACCAGAATGATTAGTATTAGGTTCCCAATCTAAAGTTAAAACTATTTTTCTCATTATAATTCCTCAACTTTCATTAATTTAATATTATCTTTTCCAAGTGGATAACTTTTTAAGATTCCTGTTTTTGCCATTAAATCTCCTACTATTTTGACTAACACTCCCGAAAATATCACCGCACTTAATATTCTTACTACCAACATTGAAATAAGCAAACCGGGAGCTAAGTTCGCGTATCCTGATTGAACAAATCCCCATAAAAAAGTAATTATTGCAGCAAAAGTTCCTGAAAGTGAAAGACTTACTCTATCAAATTTTTTGTATTTAAATGCTGCAAATCCAAGTTCTGTTCCTATTCCTTGAAGCGTACCGGCAATTATTACTAGCGGTCCTCCAATATTTCCCATAAATAGTTCCAAAAACGATGCTATAATTTCAGATGCAAAAGCCACACCCGGTTTTTGCATAATATATGCGGCAAGTGTTGCTGCACTAAACCATATTCCATATATGATTTCATATGCAAAGGGACTCAATCCTAGTGGAGCAAGTGCAACTTGTAATACTTGTCCGAAGTAGAGTACTCCTAAATAGATAAATGAAAAAACTACACCAATTCCTCCAACCATAATGACATCTCTTAATTTCCAATTTTTTCCCATATAAATCTCCTTTCAAAAGTAAATAAAAAGAGGCACTCTTTATAGAACTCAATAAAGATTGCCTTTTAGCCAAATAAAAAACTTCATAATATTTATGAAGTATGTTTGATAAACATCCCTACGTCAGCATTATCTGTATCAGGTTCAAAGGGTACTGGACTTATCCATCTCAGCCATAATAGGCGCCCCTGTATGTATTTAATTGTCAGCAATAGATTAATATTACTTTAACTATCTTATACCTATTTAAAGCAGTTGTCAACTAATAGAAATATTAAGCGTAATAGTTTGCTTAATATTTCTATTATAAATCATAGTATGATATCATAAACAAAAGATTCATATTCCAATGGAAATAGTGTAAATAAATTTGATTAACAGAATATTAATACAATAAAATTAGAAGAACAGGTGAGAATATAAAAATGATTAGAAAATGTACAATAAACGATTTAAAAAACTTAACAGAAATGTCAATAAAACTTTGGCCAAATCACAATATAGATGAAATGTATAGTGAAATAGCAGATATACTTGTAAATGAAAATTCTGTTTATTTTATTGCAGAAGAAGGCGGAATTGCGATTGGTTTTGCACAGTGTCAAATAAGAAGTGATTATGTAGAAGGAACTAGTAAAAGTCCAGTAGGATATTTAGAGGCAATTTACATAGAAGAAGACTACCGACTAAAAAATTACGGCAGTATCTTAGTAAGGGCATGTGAAGAATGGACCAAAGAAAATAATTGCATTGAATTTGGAAGTGATTGTGAAATTGAAAATACTAATAGCTACGAGTTTCATTTAAAAATGGGATTTAAGGAAGCAAATAGAATAATATGTTTTACAAAAAAATTAGATTAAAAAAGAGTCGATAAAATCGACTCTTTTCCTTATATTCTAACTTGATGGAATACTTTTTTACCTTTTTTAATCATTAATTTATTGTCTTCGAAATCTTCTAGTGTAATCACTTGTTTAAAGTCTTTTGCTTTTTCATCATTTAATTGAACACCATTTTGTTGAATAAGTCTTCTACCTTCACTATTTGATTCAATTAGTTCAAGTTTTGTAAGAAGTTCAAGTATTGGCATACCATCTTTGAAATCAGCTTCATTCATTTCAGTGAAAGGAATACTTCCTTCGTCAACACCACCATTTTCAAATAGTGCTTTAGCTGCTTTTTGTGCTTCGATAGCTGCTTCTTCTGAGTGAACTATTTTTGTAACTTCAAAAGCTAATACTTCTTTAGCATGGTTTATTTCTTGCCCTTCAACATTGGTTAATCTTTCTATTTCTTCCATAGGTAAGAAAGTCAATATTCTCATAAATTTAGCTACATCTCTATCATCACAATTTCTTAAGTATTGATAGAATTCATAAGGAGAAGTTCTTTCTGGATCTAGCCAAATTGTTCCGGCTTCAGTTTTACCCATTTTAATTCCACTTGCAGTAGTAAGTAGTTTAAATGTCATAGCATAAACTTTGTCTTGTTCTAGTTTTCTTACTAGTTCATATCCACTCAATATATTAGACCATTGATCAGATCCACCTAGTTGAAGTTTTACACCATATTCTCTATATAGATGCAAGTAGTCATAAGATTGCATAAGCATATATCCAAATTCAAAGAAAGTAAGTCCTTTATCTAATCTGTTTTTATATGCATCAAATTGAAGCATTCTATTAACAGAGAAATGCACACCTATTTCTCTCATGAAATCTAAAAAGTTTAAATCTGCTAACCAATCACCATTGTTAACGAAAAATGCTTTTCCTTCTCCAAAATCTAAAAATCTAGATAATTGGTTTTGAAATTGATTGGCATTATGGTCAATGAAATCATTACTCATAAGTTTTCTCATATCAGATTTGCCTGATGGGTCACCAATCCTAGTAGTTCCTCCACCAAGAAGCGCTATAGGAATATGTCCAGCGTTTTGCATATGTTTCATAACCATGATTTGAACGAAGTGTCCAAGTGTTAAACTGTCTGCTGTTGCATCAAATCCAATATAGAATTTAATCGGTTCTCCACCTAGAAGTTCTCTTAATTCATCTTCATAGGTAACCTGGTCAATATAATCTCTTTCTTTTAAAATATCGAATACGTTTTTCATCTTTTCCCTCCAAAAATAAATAAAAAGACTCTACTGAAAGGGCGACTCATCGCGGTACCACCTTTCTTTAGGTCTTTACTCATACACAATATATGACAATTATCAAACTCCAGATTTGTAATTCCCAACGAGTATCTCAACTAATTGGTACTGATATACTTCATCGTTTCATTTTTAATTATGATGCTAATATATAATAATTAATTTATATTGTCAAGTCTTTGGTATAATGTTTTAAGGAGGGATATTAATGTTAAATATAGGATGTCATCTTTCAATTTCTAAAGGTTATGAAAATATGGGGTTAACTGCTCTTGAAATAGGGGCTAATACTTTTCAGTTCTTCACACGAAATCCTCGTGGTGGTGGAGCTAAAGCTTTAGATATGGAAGATGTGAAAAAACTTAATGATATATATGAAGATAAGAATTTTGCAACATTGTTAGCGCACGCACCATATACTATTAATCCTGCATCAAAAACGGATAAAACAAGAGATTTTGCACTAATGGCAATGAGTGAGGATATAGAACGATTAGATTTACTACCTAATAATTACTATAATTTTCATCCTGGTTCTCATGTTGGACAGGGAACTGAAAAAGGAATAAAACTAATTGTTGAAATTCTTAATCAAGTAATGAAAGAAGATATGAAAACTACAATGCTTCTAGAAACTATGGCGGGAAAAGGAACGGAAATAGGGAGAAGTTTCGAAGAATTAAGAGCGATTATAGATGGAGTTGAAATAAAATCTAAAATTGGAGTTTGCTTAGATACCTGTCATGTTTATGACGCTGGTTACGACATTGTAAACAATTTGGATGGAGTTTTGGAGGAGTTTGATAAAATAGTTGGAATCGATAGACTAAAAGCCATTCACTTAAATGACAGTAAAAATCCGTTTAAATCACATAAAGATAGACATGAAAAAATTGGAGAAGGTAGTATTGGATTGAAAGCGTTTGAAAGGATAATTAATCATCCTCAGCTTAAGCATCTGCCTTTTTATTTAGAAACTCCAAATGAATTAGATGGATATAAAAGGGAGATTGAATTATTAAGAGGACTAAATGATTAATATTTCTTAATTCAATAAATATTTCCTCCCCATACATAGGGGGGCTTTTGTTTACACAGCTTTAAATATCTATTTTACTAGCTATGTATAAAGAGCAGTTTCTAGTCTGACTCTTGCAATTTTCACTACTTTTATATTTTTGGTGTATTAAATAGTGATCTCTACATAAAAACTATCTACACAATATTTATACTTTAAACTACTTCATATTTTATCTATCATTATATAAATTTCACTGTTCAAAAAATCCTATAAACTTGATACGCTTGTCTTTGGTGGAATTTCTAAAAACTTATTTATTTTCGTTAAAAAACTTCTCTGATTTTATTTTAGTTGGGGACTAAAATAAAATCAGAGAAGTTTTTTTGTTTTAAACTCTAAAGTTTAACTTAATTCTAGCCTAACTGGGTGTTATAGTTTTATATGTTATAATCAGAAAGTTGTAGGA
>JAAYFG010000056.1 GCA_012728335.1 Tissierellia bacterium
TTCTCTCATTCTTTCTGAGCCTATAAATTCTTCCTTTTCAGCATATAATTCTAACATTCTTTCATATATTGCTTCTAGTGCTTGTGATGGAGTCATTTCTGATAATTTTATATCGTCAATTACACCACCTGGAACAAACTTACGATATAGGTGAGCTCTGAAAGCCTCATGATCTAAGACATCTTTTTCATCTGTAAATATATTTACAGCATCTGTGATTACTTCTCTCATCATCATTTGGATCTGTTCCTGAAGATTTTCTCCTGATAAAACTCTTCTTCTTTCTCCATAGATTATTTCTCTTTGCTTATTCATTACATCATCATATTCAAGAACATGCTTTCTTATACTGAAGTTCTTACCTTCGACCTTCTTCTGGGCATTTTCTATAGACTTTGTAAGCATTCCATGTTCTATTGGAGTATCGTCGTCCATACCAAGTCTTCCAAGAAGTTTTTGAACCTTTTCACTACCAAACAATCTCATAAGATCATCATCAAGAGCTATATAAAATCTAGATTCACCTGGATCTCCCTGACGACCCGCACGACCTCTCAACTGATTATCTATTCTACGAGACTCATGTCTTTCAGTACCTAATATACAAAGTCCACCCGCTTCTATAACTTGCTGCTGTTCTTCTTCTGTCTGCTTTTTAAACTCATCATATAATTTTTTATATGTTTTTCTAGCAGCATCATATTCTTCATTATCTTCAACACCTGCTGTTTCATTTGCTGAGTTTACTCTATTGATCATTTCATCTGTAAAGTTTAATCTCTTCATTTCTCTTAGAGCCATAAAGGATGGATTACCTCCAAGAACAATATCTGTACCTCTACCAGCCATATTTGTTGCTATTGTTACCGCTCCTAGTCTACCAGCTTGAGCGATTATTTCTGCCTCTTTTTCATGGAATTTTGCGTTCAATACTTCATGCTTAATTCCGTGCTGAGTAAGTATACTTGATAAAAGCTCTGATTTTTCTATTGATACAGTACCTACTAGTACTGGCTGCTTTCTTTCATGTCTTTCTGCAATATCATCAGCAACAGCATTAAACTTAGCTAATTGATTTGCATATACTACATCTGGGCTATCTTTTCTAAGTATAGGTTTATTTGTTGGTACCTGAAAAACGTCCATCTTATATATTGATTTAAACTCTTCTTCTTCAGTCTTAGCTGTACCTGTCATACCTGATAACTTTGTGTACATTCTAAAGTAATTCTGGAATGTAATAGTAGCCAAAGTCTTTGATTCTCTTTGAATAGTTAGACCTTCTTTGGCCTCAATAGCCTGATGTAAGCCATCAGAATATCTTCTCCCAAACATCAATCTACCAGTAAACTCATCAACTATTACTATTTCGCCTTCCTTAGCAACATAATCAACATCTTTTTTCATAATTGTATGTGCCTTCAAAGCTTGATTTATATGATGATAAAGCTCAGTGTGTTCCAATGTAGTAATATTTTCCACATTGAAATATATTTCTGCTTTTCTAATACCTGATTCAGTAAGAGAAACTGCTTTATCCTTTTCTTCTTTTTCATAATCTTCTTCATCTAATGTCAATATAAATACATTTGCATCTGAATATAGATGAGTAGACTTATCTCCAGGTCCAGAAATGATAAGAGGTGTTCTAGCTTCATCGACAAGTATTGAATCGACCTCATCGACAATAGCAAAATTTAATCCTCTTTGAACCATCTGCTCTTCATGAATTACCATATTATCCTTTAGGTAGTCAAATCCATACTCATTATTTGTACCGTAAGTTATATCGAACATATATTGTTTTTTTCTTTCCTGAGGATTTTGTCCATGGACAATTACCCCTACTGAAAGTCCTAAAAATTCATATACTTTTGCCATTTGATCACGGTCACGCTTTGCAAGGTAGTCATTTACTGTTATAACATGAACTCCCTTGCCTTCAAGTGCATTTAGATATACTGGACAAGTAGCCACAAGTGTCTTACCTTCACCAGTTTTCATCTCTGCTATACGCCCCTGATGAAGAACCATACCACCTATCAACTGAACTCTAAAGTGTCTCATCCCTAAAATTCTAGTAGAAGCCTCTCTTACAACTGCAAAAGCATCTACCAATATATCATCTACTGTTTCTCCATTTTTTAATCATTTTTGAAA
>JAAYFG010000057.1 GCA_012728335.1 Tissierellia bacterium
AAAACATTGACCCCTTTAAGGGGTAGCAGGTAGGAATTGCAAAAGGCAGACTAAAAAAGATGCCCTTTAGGCATAGCTAGTAAAATAGGTCCTTTGGACCGCATGAGTAAAACCCCCGGCTATGCCGGGGGATATTTATTATTTTACCAAATAAAATGTTTAAAATAGTGAATTATGTCGCTAGAAAACAAAAAACGTTTAAATTTCAATGTTTATAGCGTTAAAAAGTCGGAAAAACAATAGAAATAATGCAAATAAAATTAAGTAAAAACAACTAATTCCAAAATTAATTCAATAATACTTAAATATTTGCTTGTATTTCATTTTAAGTGTGCTATAATAAAACAATATTTAAAAATTATTTAAATGTATTTTAAATCTAAAACGAGGGGGAGAAAAATGAAAAAGTCGATGAAATTAATGGCACTTCTACTGTCCTTAATGATGGTATTAGTAGCTTGTGGAAAGAAAGACAACAATGATTCAAACAATTCAAAAGGTGCTGATACGGACATTATACATATAGGCGGACTAGCACCACTTACAGGTAATGTATCAATTTACGGAGTTTCAGCAGACAAAGGTGCGCAACTTGCGTTTAAAGAAATAAACGAGGCTGGTGGAATTCTCGATAAACAAGTTAAATATGAAGTACTTGATGAGCAAGGAGACGCTAATGAAGCGGTTAATGCTTATAACAAACTTGTTAGCGAGGGAATTGTGGCATTAGTTGGCGATATCACATCAGGACCTACAGAAGCTGTTGCAGCTCTTAGCGTTGATGATAATATGCCTATGATAACCCCTACGGGAACACAATTCAGTCTTACTGAAGGCAGACCAAATGTATTTAGAATCTGTTACACAGACCCTTACCAAGGTGAAATACTTGCACAATATGTTGCTGACGATTTAGGACTTGAAAAAGTTGCAATCATGAAAAACAATTCAAGTGACTATTCACAAGGAGTTGCTGATACTTTTGAAGAACACGCAAAAGGTTTTGGACTAGATGTAGTTGCAGTTGAGTCATATGGTGAAACTGACAATGACTTCAGAGTACAACTTACTAATATGGTTTCAAAAAATCCTGATGCAATATTAATCTCTGATTATTATGAAAAAGCAGCAATCATTGCTTCTCAAGCTAGAGAAGTTGGTCTAGAATCATTATTCTTAGGACCAGACGGATGGGACGGAGTTCTTGAGCAAATTGACGAAGCTTCATTAGATGTTGTTGCAGGCGCAGTATTTGCTAACCATTATTCAATGGATGACCCATCAGACAAAATCCAAAACTTCTTACAAGCGTATAGAGATGAGTATGGTGAAAATCCATCAGCGTTCTCAGCATTAGCTTATGACGCAGCTTATCTATATAAAGAAGCTATGGAAAAAGCAGGATCTACTGATGGGCAAGCTATAGTAGATGCTATAAAAGCAATAGAGTTTGATGGTATAACTGGTAAATTCACTTATGATGATAATAATAACCCAGTTAAAGCGGTATCAATAATAAAGATAGTCGATGGAGAGTATAGATTAGACACTGTTGTAGAACCTAAATAAGAAATGAAGAAGCCGTCTTTTTTTAAAGACGGTTTCTATCTAAGGAGGATACAAAGTAATGAAAGAGTTTATACTTCAAGTTATAAATGGACTACAAGTAGGCAGTATATACGCATTAGTAAGTCTTGGATACACCATGGTTTATGGTGCTGCAAAGCTAATAAACTTTGCTCACGGAGACATTATAATGATAGGCGCTTATACTAGCTTAATGTCGATACCTTTTTTTGTGAATAGCGGTTTGCCAGTTTGGCTTAGTGTTATTCCGGCAATAGTAGTTTGTACTCTAATTGGACTTTTAACTGAAAGAGTTGCATATAGACCTCTTAGGAATTCACCTAAGATATCTAATCTTATAACTGCAATAGGAGTTTCACTACTTTTCCAAAATGTTGCGTTGATGAAATTTGGTTCAGCTTCAAGATCTGTTCCTAAAATTTTCAATGCACCACCAATAGAAGTATTCGGTTTGAAACTTAACTATACGATGGTTATAACTATTTGCACAACTGTAGTTTTGACAATAGTACTTCAATTATTTATGAAGAATACTAAGTTTGGTAAAGGTTTAATTGCAACGAGTCAAGACTATGATGCAGCAAAATTAGTAGGAATAAACGTAGATAATGCCATAGCGTCTATATTTGGAATAGGTTCAATGTTAGGTGCAGTAGGAGCATTATTTTATATAGCAGCTTATCCCCAAGTAAATCCTTATATAGGAGCAATGCTTGGAATTAAAGCTTTTATTGCAGCGGTAGTAGGTGGAATAGGAATCACCCACGGTGCAGTAGTCGGTGGATTTATATTGGGAATAGTAGAAGCTATGACTAAAGCCTATATCTCCACAGAGCTTGCAGATGTTTTCGTCTTTTTGATTCTAATAGTCGTATTATTAGTTAAACCGGCGGGAATATTTGGTAAGAATGTGAAAGAGAAGGTGTAAATATGAATGCTAAAGCGAGAAAATTAAGTTATGTAGCAATTACTTCTTTAGTAGTATTACTTTACATCTGCTTTCAAGTATTAATAATGACAGGTGTAATATCAAGATACGAACAAGGAATATTAATTTTTATTTTTATAAATATCATATTAGCAGTTAGCTTAAACGTAGTAGTAGGTTGTCTTGGACAAATAACCCTTGGGCATGCAGGTTTTATGTCTATTGGCGCTTATGCAGCAGCACTTTTTACTAAAGCTGGAATCATACCAGGAATCCCTGGATATATTGTAGGACTATTATTAGGTGGAGTACTTGCAGGCTTGGTAGGACTTTTAATAGGAATACCAGCACTTAGATTGAAAGGTGACTATTTAGCGATTATAACCTTAGCATTTGGTGAGATAATAAGGGCATTAATCGAATATTTTGACTTTACAGGTGGAGCACAGGGATTAAATGGAATTCCTAGATTTCAGAACTTCACATTAATCTATATAATTATGATAATATCTGTAACTCTTATGTTCTCAGTCATGACATCACGTCATGGG
>JAAYFG010000058.1 GCA_012728335.1 Tissierellia bacterium
AGTTACAACACAATACATTACCATAACTGTACTAGGTGGTATTAGTAATGCAATATTTGCAGAGTTAATGATTAAAGCTATAGCTTCTGAAATTCCATATCCTTTATCTACCATATCTTGATACATTGGTTTTCCTATTGCAACAACAGTTGCTTGAGTCGAACCTGAAATCGCTCCAAAGATTGTACAAGTCGCAGCTGTCGTAATAGCTAAACCACCTCTAATATGTCCAACAAATGTATATACAAAGTCTAGCAATCTTTTAGATGTTTGCCCATAACTCATTATATCTGCCGCAAATATAAACATCGGAACTGCTAATAGTGAAAAAACTTCCACTCCACCTGTAGCTTGTTGAGTTAGCCACATCAAGTCAATATCAGGCATATATTTTAATATTGCTAAAACAGGTGCTAATAATAAACCAACCATCATAGGTGCACCTAAAAAAAGTAGTACAAACATAATTACTAGTAAAAAAATACCCATACTTATTGCCATTTTTAAATCCTCCTTTCTATCTACTATTCTTTATCTTCAATCTCGTTATCATATTCAACTATCGGACTTATATTATTAAAATATATTTTATCCTTATTTTTTAGATTAATAATTAAATTGATTAAGTACTGAATTCCACCTAATGTAAATCCTATAGGCATAAACATTGTGATTACATATACTGGAACTTCTAATGCAGGAGTTACTCTCCCACTACCTACTACTGTCATAAAGTACTTAAAACTTAAATAAGCAAATAAAAACATCGTAATCATAGTTACTATTGCAGATAGTATTGCAATTACTTTCTTTACTTTATTCCCCGAAAGGTCTATTATTGCTGACATATTAATATGAGATCCTTCTCTAGCTGCATATCCAACTCCCATAAATGTTGTTACTACTACTAAAAATTGTCCTACTTCTTCAGCCCATGACCATGAATTCATAAATATTCGTCTAGCAATAACATTGCCGACTAAAACAATAGTCATTAGAATAATGCTATATGATAAGAAGAATTTTTCTATTCTGCTAATGATATTATCAATCTTCTTTATTGCTGTTAACATTGGCTTTCCTCCATTCAATATTATTAGTTTCTACTCAAATAATCTAATGCTGATCTAATATGCATTTCCACACCAATTTCTAATGCATCTTCATCTATATCAAACTTTGGATGATGATGAGGGTAATCTGTCCCTTTTTCTTTGTTGCCCATACCTACAAAGTAAAAAGTAGATGGTATATTTGTCGTAAATTCTGAAAAATCCTCTCCTGCCATAGTCTGATAAGGTACTAAGTTTTCTTCTCCAACAAGCCTTACACCATTTTTTCTGACTAATGCAGTTAGCTCTTTATCATTTTCAACTGTAAAATTACTTGATTGAAATTCAATTTCATATGTAGTATCGAAAGTTTCACATATCCCTTTTACTATTTTTTCCAGTCTTTCTCTCGGTTTTTCTATAGAATCAGAACCACCTTTATAAAGATATCTAAGGGTCCCTTGCATCTCTACAAATTCTGGAATAATATTTGATGATGTCCCAGCATCAACCTTGGCAAATGACACAATAGTAGGTGTTAGCGGGTTGATTTGCTTAGTGGCAATAACCTGTGAACCCGTTATGATTTGAGCTGCAACTATAACCGGATCTATTGCATATTGAGGCATTGCAGTGTGTCCACCTTTGCCTTTTATAATTATCTTAAATATATCCATTGCTCCCATTACAGGTCCTTCACATATGCTCATTTTTCCTGTTTCAATAGGACTCCAAAGGTGAATTGCCATTGCTGCATCTACATGTGGATTTTCCAAAACTCCTTCTTCAACCATGTACTTTGCACCAGCATCTTCTTCATTAGGCTGAAAAACAAATTTAATATTCCCACATATTCTATCTTTATTACGAGACAATATTTTAGCTGCAACTAAAAGCATAGCCATATGTCCATCATGCCCACACGCATGCATCTTACCTTCATTTAACGATTTATAAGTGACATCGTTTTCCTCAGTTACTGAAAGAGCATCCATATCAGCACGCATTAACAGAGTCTTGCCATCTGTATCTCCTCTTAGCAAACCTACTACGCCAGTCTTGGCTACATTCGTATGTACTTCTATTCCTAGACTTTTTAAATATTCCGCTATTTTCTCTGAGGTCCTATACTCTTCAAAACCTAGTTCTGGATATTTATGAAAATCTCTTCTCAAATCTATAAGTTCTTCTTTTAATGATTCTATTTCTTTTTTTATATCCACTATATCCTCCTTTCATTTCTGTCAACTTAACCATAGTACTATATTATCATTCTACTTTATTTGCTAAAAACTAACATCCGCATAATTGTATGAATATTTTTTAAATCTATAGTCATTTTTTTGATAAGACCAACTTATTTTTCTAACAGACTCCCAAATCCTTTAATTTTTTCATTAATCCCTATGTTTTTTAATGAATGCCAAAATGTGGCTTGAATTGCTGAAATCACAGGTTTACCTAAGTCTTTTTCCAAATGTTCTAATACTCCTATAGTTCTTAGTCCAGTACATAATATAACCACTGCTTCTGCATCTTCGGTATCTGCTTCTTTAGCCAATTTATAAACTGTATCAAATGATTGACTATCAATATCTTTATCGTATAATAAATTCATACCGATAAACTTCGTAATTTCAAATCCATTTTCCTCTAAATACATCTTTCCTCTGCTATTAACTTCTTGAATATAAGGTGTAGCTACAGCTATTTTTTTTAGATTCATACTATCTAATGCTTCTACTACTGCACCAGATGTCGTTATACAAGATATTCCTTCAGTTGCTTTCTCCATTTTCTTTATTAATTTATCTTCATATTCTTTTCCGCCGATGAAACTACCACTCGTACACCCTAATACCATTACATCTACTGGTGCTTGTGATAGTAACTTTGAAGCCTCTATAGCATAATCACCTAATAAAGATAATTGTTCTTTATTAGTTTCCAATAACGGTATTCTTGTAGTACAGGTTATCACCCCTTCTGGAGACATCTCATAAAATTCCGGCTCCATAACCCATCCTGGAGCTGGGTATATCAAACCTATTTTCCCTCTAGTACCATAAGATATATCTTTCATACTTACCTCCTCTTACCACGTTAGTGTAACAAACTTATATTAAATATATATTAATATATATCTATATTTAAACTATTAGCATAATTGTATGAACTTTTTTTAATAATTTAGTCAATTTAAACAAAATTTGTAAGCTTTAAAATATTGATATATAATATATCTACTATGTAAATTAGGAGGTATATAATGTCTTTTACGATTGAAAATTTTTTAGAACTAGATATAATAAACGATGCTACTATCGTAACGAAAGAAAATACCATAAAAAATAAGTCTATTGACTCCATATCTGTAATTGAATTACCAGTTGAAAATTTTGTTCACCAAAATGAGCTCGTACTTACTACTTGTATTGGCTGCACTAATCAAGATTCTGTATTTCTAAACTTTATTAAAGATGTCTGTAACTCTGGAGCTTCATGCTTAGTAATTTCTATCGGTAGATATGTGAAATCTACTCCACAGTCAGTTATTGATTATGCTAATAGTGTAAATTTCCCAATCATAGAAATACCTTGGAATATTAGATTTGCAGGTATTATAGAATCCGTTTTAGAAGAAATTAATAATAAAAAACAAGCTAATTCGAAGGTTTTTGAAAGCATACAAAAAAAGCTATTGATGCAGTTCCTAGATGGTGCTACCCTCTCTGAAGCAGCAAATTTAATATATAATGAACTAGGTAATCAAGCAATAATTGTAAACTCTTCTGGAACTGTTAGAGGTTCTAGTAATGATTCAGAAGAACTATTAAAAATTATTGAGGAACCACTTAATATACTGTTTTCTGAAAAAAACTTATCTCTATTAAATAATTACGATATGAAAGATATTTACACAGTTTACAAAATCAGTTCTAAAAATATTGTCTATGGATATCTGTACTTGAAAACTAAAAATGATGATCATGATTATGTCGTTAATAACAAAGTTTTAGTTGTAAGACATATCATTTCAGCTATCTCTCTTTGGTTTGATAGAGAATATACAATTTTCGAAACAGAAATGCATCATAAGGATAAATACGTATGGGAACTTATAAAAGCAGACCAAAATGAAATAAATGAATTATACAATCAGTCTAAAATGTTGGGTTATGACTTATCGCTACCATATATATGTATTGTGGGAATGATATCCGATTTCGATGAAGCCTATTCTCTAGAAAGGTCTAATTTTTCATCTTATGAAGAGTGGAAATTTGAATCGATAAAATCCATAAAGTCACAAATCTCTAGAGTAAGCAAATCTTTAAATACTGAAGTCATGATAACATATCAAGAAGATCTACTAATCATTTTTTTAGAAGCAGTTGAAGATGCTATCGAGAGACTTTCAAATAATTTCATTGATAGTGTAGAGAATCGGATAAAATCTATATATCCCCATATAATATTTTCATGGGGTATTTCTGCATATAGCGCTGATTATAAACAATTCAAAAAATTGGCTTCAGATGCAAAAATCTCTTTAGAATTTGGTCATAAGAATAATAAACTTGGCTTTAGACATATTCACTACAATACGGATACTTATAAATTACTATCAAGTATTCTCAATGACAACGAAAGCATCACGATAGTTGAAAATACTATAGGTAATCTATTAAAATACGATTTTGAAAATGGACTAGATCTTATTACAACATTCAAATCATATATGCAAAATAATGGCAATGTAAGTAAAACTGCAAGAGACTTACACCTTCATAGGCAATCACTCCTATATAGACTGAAGAGAATTGAAGAAATTACAAACCTCTCACTGGATAACTATGATGATGTATTTCTATTGGAATTATGTATAAGATTATCTGATGCACAAAAGTACTGATTCTTGAAGCTCCTATCTTTAAAATACAAAATGCGATGTAGCTACTATCTACATCGCATTTTCCGTTCTATATTTTATTTATTATAATCTGCTAGGGGCTATTATAACTAATATTTTAATCTATATTTCTCCACATCTCACTAGTAAATCGTTCCATCTCTTATCTACTTCATCTTGGAACTCTTTTAGTAAGTGCTCATTACCTGGTTTAAATAAATGTTTGAATCTTCCTTGTGGTTTTAGAAATTCTTCTATAGGAAGTTTGTTTTTTGGTTTGTAGTTTAGAATCCATTGTCCGTCAATTACTTCAAATAATGGCCAATAGCAAGTTTCTACTGCTAATCTACACATTTCAGCTAATTGATCTGTAGGATATCTCCAACCTCTTGGGCATGGAGCTAATATATTCATGAATGCTGATCCTTCAGTATAAATTGCTTTATATGATTTTTCATGCATATCTTTTTGATTTTTGAAGAAAGTAGTTTGAGCTACATAAGGGATATTATGAGCTGCAATTATTTCTGCTAAATCTTTTCTATTTTGTTGTTTACCTACTGATTCTCTTCCTACTGGTGTAGTTGTTGTATCAGCAAATTTAGGTGTTCCTGATGATCTTTGGATACCTGTATTCATGTAAGCTCCGTTATCGTAGCAAACATAAACCATATCGTGTCCTCTTTCCATTGCTCCAGATAGTGATTGGAAACCTATATCATAAGTACCACCGTCACCACCAAATGCGATGAATTTATAAGTATCATCTATTTTACCTTTTCTCTTCATTGCATTGTATGCAGCTTCAACACCACTTACAGTTGCTCCTGCATTTTCAAATGCGTTGTGGATAAAAGAATCTTTCCATGCTGTAAAAGGATACATAAATGTTGAAACTTCTAGACATCCTGTAGCACAGCCGATAACTGCTTTGTCTTCTGGATTAATAGCTCTCAATACTCCACGTACTGCTACTGGAGCACCACAACCTGCACACATTCTATGACCGCCAACTAGACGTTCAGGTTTGTTCATTTCCTCTTTAAATACATATGCCATTCTTCCACAACTCCTATTCTCTAACAGATAGATATCTGTAAGCTTCCGCTCCAGTATCTCCAGTATTTTTAACTTTTTCTAATTCAGCAAACACTTCTTTGATGTTCTCAACTCTAACGTCTCTACCACCAATACCATAGATATAGTTGATAATTTGAGGTCTGTCTTCAACATCATAAAGTGCACTTTTAATTTCTGCACAAACTGGTCCACCTTGGCTGCTAAATCCTTCTGATCTATCCATTACTGCAATAGCTTTAAGATGTTTAAGTGCTTCAGCAATTTCTTCTGCTGGAAATGGTCTGAATACTCTAATTTTAAGTAGTCCAACTTTTTTACCTTCAGCTCTTAATTCATCAATAGCGTCTTTAGCTGTTCCTGCTGCTGAGTTAATAATTACTAATGCGACATCTGCATCATCTAGTTTATATGTTTCAAAAAGTCCATACTTTCTTCCACTGATTTTTTCATATTCTTCTGCTACTTGAAGGATTACTTCTTTTGCATCGTTCATAGATTGAGCTTGTTGTCTCTTGTGTTCCATATAGTGATGTTGAGTGTCATAAGGACCTACTGACATAGGAGCACCTGAGTTTAATAAAAACATTTCTGGCTCATATTCTTTAACGAAATCTTTAACTACTTCATCTTCTAAAAGATTTAAGTTAGTAACAGCATGGCTTGTGATGAAACCATCTTGACAAACCATTACTGGTAATTGTACATCTTTATGTTCAGCTATTCTAACTGCTTGAATATAGTTATCATAAGCTTCTTGATTGTCTTCTGAATAAATTTGAACCCAACCTGAGTCTCTTGCACCCATACTATCTGAATGGTCAGCGTTTATATTAATAGGTCCTGAAAGTGCTCTATTAACAACTGCCATAGTTATAGGTAATTTATTTGATGCTGCTAAGTATAATGCTTCCCACATTAGTGCAAGTCCACATGATGATGTTGCAGTTACAGTTCTTGCTCCTGCTGCACACGATCCGATACATGCTGACATAGCGCTATGTTCACTTTCTACTGGTACGAATTCTGTTTCTACTTCACCATTTGCAACATATGAAGAAAAATATTGTGGTATTTCTGTTGATGGTGTAATAGGAAATGCTGGCATTACATCTGGATTTATTTGTTTCATTGCTATAGCAACAGCTTCGTTACCAGATAGTCTTTCTCTTATTGACATATTATTTTCCTCCTAATTATTTCTCGTCTGATACCATATGAATAGCATCAAAAGGACAAACCGCTGCACAAACTCCACAGCCTTTACAGTGATTTAGATTGAAGTCTAATCTCTTCTTTTCAACTACTGGAATACTGCTATCTGGACAAATTGGGAAACAAAGTAAGCATTGTTTACATTTTTCTGAATTCCAAACAGGTACGTCTACACGCCAGTCACCAGTGTTAAATTCAGCTGAGTTACCGCTAGCTTGAATGTGTCCACCAGGAGTTATATCTTTCCAAGTTACTGTATCATTAACTATTTCTTCAAATATTCTTTTGTCTTTCATCCTCGAACCTCCTCAAGAGATATCTTTAATGCTTCCATATTTCCCTTGATAACTTCAGGTTTTGAAGCAAATTTATGTTTAAAAGATCCTTCCATTTCTTCAATGAATTTATTTTCTTCCATTACACCGCTAATTTTTACAATTGCTGCAAGCATTGGTGTATTTGGGAAATAACGACCAAGTGCACGTTCAGATACATCTTTAGCATCTATTGTATACACTTTTCCTTTATAACCTTTAAGTTTAGGTCTGATTTCGTCAGGACTTTTTTCTGTATTAATAACTATTGCACCATCTTCTTTTAAACCTTCAGTAACATTGATGCTTTCTAGAAGAGTTTGGTCAACTACTACTACATAATCTGGTTCGTAAATATTAGATCTAACTCTAATTGGTTCTGAACTTATTCTATTAAAAGCTGTTATTGGTGCACCCATTCTCTCTGGACCATATTCAGGGAATCCTTGAACATAATCTCCATTACTAAATGCCACGTCTGCTAGAAGTAGTGATGCTGTTTTAGCTCCTTGTCCACCTCTACCATGCCATCTAATTTCAGTAAGTTTTGACATTGTATTACCTCCTTAATTTTTACCATGCCTATTATATATGCAATTATCGTGCCAAATTTTTATTCCCCTAAAAATAGCTAATTTAATAATAAACATATATATTTTATTTCTAACAAGTGTTATAATAGTGTTAGAAAATGTTGTAATTTTGTTATAAAGGATGGATGATATGTTAAATGTAAACAAATTACGTGAGTTTAATGTGTTTGAAAAAATATTTGATAAATGTAATGATGGTATAAACGTTGTAAACTTAAAAGGAGAAATTGTATACGTAAATTCTGTTTCAGCTGAATATGCAGATATGGCTCCAGAGGATATGATAGGCCATTTCATTTCCGACTTCTATCCCGATGCAGTCCTTTTAAATGTATTGCAGGATAGAAACATCATCTTGGATAAGAAAATTCATTACGTCGCAAATAAACGCTATGTGGTAAGTTCCTATCCTATATATATACAGAATCGCTTCGTAGGAGCATTTTCAGTTTTCAGAGATATTCAGGAAATGGATGAACTCAATAGTAAGATAAAATACTTGGAACTGCAAATAAATCTTAATACAACAGAAGATGATCTTAATTCAGTAATAGGTAATGAAGGAAGTCTTGAAGACGTACTTGTAAAAGCGAGAAAGTCCATAGGTTCTCTAGGTGGTCCAAGACACTCAATTATTATAGGAGAGTCTGGAACCGGAAAAACTATGCTTGCCAATTTAATCTATAGTTATGGGAAAGAAATTGGAGTCCTTAATAAAGATGCCCCTTTTATAGAAGTAAACTGTGCTCAATTTACCAACTCTGATATCGCTGCCATGGAAATCTTCGGTAGCGAAGAAGGTGCCTATACTGGAGCAAAGAAAAGAAAAGGGTTACTAGAGAGAGCTAACGGTGGAGTTCTTTTCCTAGACGAGGCCCATGCACTGGAAGAATATCAAACACTTCTATTAAAAGCAGTAGAATCCGGTAAATTTCAAAGGCTGGGAGGAGCTAGAGAAATTTCCGTCGACGTAATTATTATAGCTGCTTCTACAAGAAATCTTCAAGAAGAACTCTTACCAGAACTGTATCAAAGATTAGCGCAATATGAACTGTATCTACCTAGTTTTGATGAGAGAAGTGATGATGAAAAAGAGCATCTATTCAATTATTTTGTAAACAGATACGAAGAAGCAGTAAAGAGATCTCATAATATAAAGTACAAAGCTGAGTTTTCTAAAGAAGCAAAAGAATGGCTTTTCATGTATAAATACCCTAGAAATATCAGACAATTTAGGGATTTCATTAACTATAGTATCGACCAGGCATCACCACTTATTTCCGATATAGGTAATAAAAAAGAAATCACAGTGAAAATAGAACTTAAGCACTTACCTTTCGACGTAACTCATGTGGACGAAGAAGTGATTAATGAAAATATGCAAAATTCTAATTACATTACTGATGATATTGGCGACACTATAATCGAACTATCCAATAGTGGACTCGGTCCTCGAAGAATAGCAAATAGACTTCAAGAAATGGGTCACGATATTAAATACTACCAAGTTGCCTACTATTTACAAAAATGTAATAATTAGAAATTTACTTGAATCATCATATCTTTATAATGGAGGGTTTATATGAAGAAATCTAAGAGGATATTAATAGTTCTTATAATTACAGTAATTGCCATAGCTTTTATTCCAAGATTTTATAGAGAAGCTACAGCTCCCAATCATATTAAAAACTTTAATAAGGAACAGGCACTGGAAGATTATGACTATTTATGGGACACACTTGAAGAAAATTATCCATTATTAGGATTAGCAGAAAGAGAATACAATATAAATAGAATACAGATAAAATCCAAGTATAGAAGTCAAATATCCAATATTTCTAATATTGATTTGAATAAATTTTATTCAATACTTGAAAGATTACTTTTTGAATACAAATATATGGGACATTTAAACATTGTTAATCCTAAACTTTTTGTATCTATGAATCTACAAACAAAATCAATGACAAAAAGAGAAATAGCTAATTATGGTATAACTAATTATATAGACCCTAGTGTAGTATACACATATGAATACTTTCTTGGAAGAAAATTACCTCAAAACTTAGAAGAAAGCAAAAGAGCAAACGATGATAATTTGATATTCAAAGAGATAGATCAAAACAATAAGTTAGTAATCATAAATAGCTTTAGAAATGAGTTTATTGATGAGGACAACATTATTTTACATGATTTCTTTGAAAATACTCCAGATAGTTCTAATATTATAATAGATTTGACCAAAAACGGCGGAGGGTCAGATTTATATTGGATGGACAATATAGTCGCTCCAAATATAGGCATGACTCTTATTGGCGAAGACAGAGAAGTACTCACCAAAGACATCGATTTGATTTCTAATTATAAAAACTATGTTGATAATTTTACCAATGACTTAACTAAATACAGAGAAGTCATAAATAGTGAAGATTTAAGTGAGTTAAAATATTCTTTCACTATTAGGTCGCCATATAATATAAGTCCATCCAACGATCAACCATTGTTTAATGGAAAGATATATGTTCTAATAAGTCTTAATTCTCAATCTGCTACAGATGGATTTATAAAGTTCTGCAAGGACACCGGATTCGCAACACTAGTCGGAACTAGAAGTGGTGGAAACGGTCCAGCTCTTAATATCATAGAGGACAAATTACCTAATAGTAATCTTTTATTCAGATATCAAGTTGACTATACACTAAATTCAGACTACTCCCCTAATGCACTATATGGAGAAGAAGCTGATATTATAAGCTTACCAGATGAAAAACCAATAGATACTTTTAAGAGAATTGTACTTAATGGAAATTAAGCATTATAAAAGGACTTGCCTTAGCAAGTCCTTATTTTACTGATATATATAATTCCACATTTCCATTTGTATAGTGAGTTTCGTAATCCACTAAATACGCTCTATCTATCTGCTCTTTTTCTTCCATTTCCCAAATCCTTTCCCATGCTTTCAGAACCCCATCTTCTTCTGTCATATCTGCCTTTAACATGAGATGATCATCACCTACGATAACCAATTTATCGGTTTCATATATGTCCGTTCCAAGCGCTAAAGTGTAATTGCCTTTATATCCATCTTCGTATAGAAAATAGACCGCATGGATAGAAATTTTTGGTCTATCTCCTAGTTTTTTAAGAACTTTAGTCCAAAGCTCTTGAACTTTTTCTTCTCTTTCTGGATCACTAAAGTTATTAGTTCTTATCTCATCTATAATATAAATTTCTTTCATCATTATTTCTCCTTAATTCTCTACTTCTCCGTGTATAAACGTCTGCTTATCATTAATTAGGAAATAATCATATAACTAAAATGTCTATTTGTCAATATTTCCAATTAAAAAGAGAGTATTTACCCAATACTCTCAATAATTTTAGGTAGCGTTATATTTATTATAGTCCCTACGTTTTCAAGACTTTCTATGCTGATTTCACCATTATGCTTCTTAACAACGTGTTTCACTATGCTCAATCCTAAACCGGTTCCACCACTTTTTTTATTTCTAGACTCATCTACTCTGTAGAATCGTTCAAATATTCTCTTTTGTTTTTCTTTCGGTATACCAATACCAGTATCTGATACCTTAAGGTATATCTTGTCTTCATCATGCATCTCGATTACAATTTTACCGTTTTGCCTATTGTATTTTATAGCATTTTCTATTAAGTTCATGAGCATTTCCCACATCATAGTTTCGTTGGCTAAAATATCCGCCTCTCCTATAATGGAAACTTCAATCTGTTTTTCGTCAATTGCTTTTTTAGACGACCTTATTATTTCAATAGCAATATCTTTCAGATTCACTACTGATTTCATTATTTGATCATCGTCTTCTAGTTTCGATATTTTCATTATATCGTCTGTAAGGCTTATAAGTCTCTTAGACTCATTGTATATCTGTTCTATCATCTCATCTTTATCAGATTCTGACGGAACCATTTTATTATTCAATAATTCTGAAAAACCGTATATTGATGTGAGCGGAGTCTTTAACTCATGTGACACATTGGCTGAAAACTCTTCTCTTATTTTTTGAGTTTCTATTTGTTCAGTCTTATCCATTAGTAGTAATATAGATCCTACAACTTTATCGTTCATATAAACTGGATTTGAATAATACTTTATATTTCTATCTTCAACACTTACAACGCCTTCATTGGAGTTAGACTCAAGTGCGTCTTCAATAGTTCTAATTATGAATTCATTTCTAGTTAAATAAAGGATGTTCTTTTTTACCACATCTCTACTAGCATTCAATATATTAAGTGCCGAACGATTTACTAATAGTATCTTCTTATTTGAATCTACCATTAAAAAACCTTCTTCCATATTTTCAATGATGAGGTTTATCGTATCCTGCTCTTGTTTTATATCCTTTAATCTCGATTCGCTCAACTCACGCTGCTCAAATATTTCCGATAGAATCAAAGAGAACTCTGGCACTTTGTAGTTAACCTTTTTACCTAAATCTATACTTTCTTTCACTGATTGCACAACTTTAGCACTAGTTATGTCTGCTAAATATGAAGCTATTATGTATATTACAATCATTATAACAATATTTATGGGCATAGACCTAAGGAATAGTCCAAATCTACTATTCGCTTCAACAGACGCTCTTATTATATTATTATCAGCAAGTTTAAAGGAGTTATAGTAAACTTCTTTCGTTAATCCCTTTTTATATGAATTGGGATTATAAACTCCGGTCTTAACTGAATCTACAAAAGCCTCAGTATTTAAGTGTTCTTGAATCCCTATCACGTCATCGCTGGAGTCGTATAGAACATTATTATCAGAATCTATATAGGTAATTCTAATATCTCGGAATGCATCTGAAGTCCTCTTAAGGTATTCAAATTTGTCATTTTGAAAACCTAATGTATTATCTAAAAAATTAAGTGTTTCAGTAAGCTTATTCTTATAAGTCTCTTGATACTCAATATAGTATGAAAAATGGATATTAACATTTACTAAAATGAACAGTACTATTGCAACAAATAGCGAGACATTAATTATCTTCTTCTTCATAGGCGCCTCTCGAGGATAGTTTATATCCTACTCCTCTAACTGTGTGAATGAATTTTCTCTTGTCTTTTAATTTCCCTCTTAACAGATTTATATGCATATCAACAGTTCTAGTCTCGCCTTCATAGCCATAATCCCATACTTCATTTAGAAGTTTTTCTCTAGTAAATACAATATCTATATTTTCCATTAGATATTTTAATAGCTCAAACTCTTTAAATGTAAGCTCTATTTTATTATCATCTACAGTCACTACTCTCTTTTGAAGGTCCATAACGATTCCTTCAAAATCAAGAACATCGCTTTTTTCAGACTTATTACGTCTAAGTAGAGCATTTACTCTAGATACTAATTCAAGGACAGAAAATGGCTTTTTCATATAGTCGTCTGCACCTAAATCTAAAGACGATACTATGTCGTATTCAGTATTCTTAGCAGTTAACATCATCACAGGTAGTTCTGAAAATCTACTGTCTTTTTTGATTTCCTTTAGAATAGTAACTCCGTCAATGTCTGGTAACATTATATCTAAAATCACTAAGTCTGGAATCGTTTTTTCTATCTCTGCAAAAAAGTCTTTCCCTTTTTCAAATCCCTTTGTCTCATAGCCTTTACTGCTAAGTGCATACTCAACTAATTTCTGTATTGATGCATCGTCTTCTACAATGTAAATTAACATATCAATTACCCCTCTATAACAAACATAACCCAATTTGCAATGTTTACAGAATGATCCGCTGCTCTTTCCAAATGTCTAGAAATCATTAATAAATCTAATATAAATGAAGCAGATGCCTCATCTTGTTTTATTAATTCTATTAAATCATGTCTAATTTTAATAAAATACTAATCTACAATATCGTCATCAGATTTGATTCTACTAGCCAATTCGTAATAGTTACCGAAAAATGAATTTACTGAATTTTTGATGATTTGAAGTGTATATCCAGCCATTTCGCTTAGATGTCTAGTAGCCTTTATTTCTATTTCCTCATCATATCCCATACAAATATCGGTTATATCTTTGGCCTGATCGCCAATCCTCTCCATATCTGTGATTATTTTAAGTGCTGCAGATATCTTTCGTAAATCTCTGGCTACTGGTTGTTGTTCGATTAAAAGCCTTAAACAGTGATTTTGAATCTCACCCTCCAGTTTATCTACTTCATCTTCAATTTTATATACATCTTTTGCTACACCTTCATTCTTTTCAATAATGAGAGATGTGGCTTTTTCCATTCCGATTTCCACTTGCATTCCCATTTTAATTATCATTTCATCTAATTCTTGTAATGCCAAGTCGAATCTATTTCTCATTTAATCACCCAAACCTTCCAGTAATATAGTCTTCTGTTCTCTTATCCTTTGGAACTGAGAACATTTTGAAAGTGTTTCCGTATTCAATAACTTCCCCATTTAAGAAAAATGCTGTCTTGTCAGATACCCTTGATGCTTGTTGCATATTATGTGTAACCATTATAATCGTATATTTTTCCTTCAATTCCAATACCAATTCTTCTATCTTTCCAGTAGATATTGGATCTAGCGCAGAAGTTGGCTCATCCATAAGTATGATTTCCGGATCTACCGAAAGGGCTCTTGCTATACAAAGTCTTTGTTGCTGTCCGCCTGAAAGTGAAAGAGCACTCTTCTTCAAACTATCTTTTACTTCGTCCCAAATGGCTGCTTGTTTTAATGATTTTTCAACTATTTCATCTAATGTAGACTTATCTTTTATGCCATGGGTTTTAGGTCCATATACTATATTATCGTATATGCTCATAGGAAATGGATTAGGTGACTGAAATACCATCCCAACTTTTTTTCGGAGTATATTCACATCATAATTTCTATCGTAAATATTCTCACCATCAATTATTATATTACCTGTTATTTTACACCCTTCAACTAAATCATTCAATCTATTTATACATTTTAAAGTAGTGGATTTACCACATCCTGAAGGTCCTATAAAAGCCGTTATCTCATTTGGTTCTATGTCTAAACTTATTCCCTTTAAGGCTTTAAAATCCGAATAATAAAGCTCTAAGTTCTCTATTTCAATTTTAGGTTTCAACTCTTAACCTCCATATATTTGCTTGCTAATCTATTTGAAATATAATTTATTATAAGCACAAATACCAATAATACAGTACCTGTTGCATATGCTTCACCTACGTGTAAGCCTTCAGACGAAAGCATATACATGTGAAGTGCCAATGTTCTTGATGAAGAAAACAAACTTGTTGGAAGGGCTGTTGCAGTTCCTAATGTATATATTAAACAAGCAGTTTCCCCTACAATACGACCCGTTGCTAGTACTATACCCGAAATGATCCCTGGCATAGCAGCTGGAATAACTATTTTGCCTATAGTTCTTAACTTTCCAGCACCCAATGCAAAACTTGCATGTCTAATGCTATCCGGTACTGACTTAAGTGCCTCTTCTGTAGATCTTATAATAAGTGGCAGTATCATAATACTTATAGTAAATACACCCGAAAGAATGGAATATTTAAGTCCTAGTCGAAGCACAAAAAACAACATTCCAAAAAGTCCATAAACTATTGACGGTATCCCTTGTAGTGTTTCTGCAGCAAGTCTTATTATTTCAACCATTTTAGATTTGCTATCTGCATATTCAACCAGATAAATCGCCGTTGAAATCCCTATAGGAGTCGCAATCGCAATCCCCAGCACTACGACTATTAATGTCGTTATAATAGACGGTAGCATTGATACGTTTTCAGAAGTATAGTTAAGCGAAAACATGCTGAGTTTCAAATGTGGAATTCCTCTAAGTAAGATATACGCTACTATTAATACCAAAGATCCAAATGTGACTAGAACAGATACTCTGGTAAATAATTTATACATATTGTAATTTTTCTTTAATCCTATATAAGTCAATACTATTATACCAAATATTATAAGTGCTAAAGCCATCATAGTTTTTCACTCCTTTTCTTAAATATAAAGAAACTTATATTTATAATTAGAATGAAGATGAAAAGCACTGCTGCTGTAGCTATTAAGGCTTCTCTATGAAGTCCTTCTGCATAGCCCATTTCCATTACAATATTTGTCGTCATGGTCCTTATTCCCTTTAGAATATTAAATGTAGTCCTAGGTTGATTTCCTGCAACTAGAATTACAGCCATGGTCTCTCCAATGGCTCTACCTATCCCAAGTATTATTCCTGCAAAGATTCCAGATTTAGCAGATGGCAGCATTACCCTCATAACAGTTCTCTCATGACTTGCACCAAGTGCAACACTTCCTGCATAATATGATTTTGGAACAGCACGTATGGAGCTTTCTGCAATACTTATAATCGTAGGTAATATCATTATCAATAAGAGCATACTTGCAGTCAATATGTTCATACCATCGCCCCCAAATAAGTTCTTCATTATTGGAACCATTACTGTAAGAGCAAAGAAACCGTATATTATAGATGGAATACCAGCCATTAAATTAAGTGCTGGCTTCAATATCCTATAAAGCTTTGGACTGCAATCAAAAACTAAAAATGAAGATGTGAAAATCGCTATGGGTATAGCCATAATACTAGCTAAGAAAGTTACCAATAGCGAACCTATTATCATTGATGAAATGCCGTATGAAGCTGGAGTATCTAAGGGTTTCCACTTTGAGTTAAATATGAAATCCTTAATTCCAACTTGTTTTATAAAATTGTATCCGCCATTAAAAATAAACGCAGAAATCAGTAATATAAATATTACTGATAGAAATGCACAAAGCAGGAAAAAGTATTTAGTAATACTTTCCCTTGCCTTGTTTATATTCACCTTTCCGCTTTCGTAATTTCTATCTTCCATGTTTTACTCCCAAGTAGTTTTCTCACCTTTAAAAATACTCTTTATATCTTCTAAACTCAAATTGTCTATTTCAGATTCTAGATTGTTTATGACTACTATACCATCTCTAGCTATAACTTCATTTCCTAAATTGGACTCGGAATCTTTCAATTCTCTTGAAACCATTCCGATTTCTGCTGATCCTTCTTGAACTGACTGAACGCCGGCAGATGAGCCTGTTGCTTGAATATCTGCTTTGAAAAGTGGATTAAATTTTTTATAGCTCTCAACTAGCTTTTCCATCAACGGAGTTATTGAAGTTGAACCTGCTATAGTTATAGATTCTTGATTATCTACAGCATTGTATTCTTCTCCGGACATATCAGCAATATAGCCTTCTTCCTCTGCAATTTTTTGACCTTCATCACTTTTTATAAATTTCAAAAAGTCTTGAACTCCATCAGAAACACCTGCATCATAAACTATATTAAAAGGTCTTTGAATTTTATAGTCGCCAGCTTTTACATTTTCAGCTGTTGCTTCTACACCGTCAACTTTTAATGCCCTTACAGAATCATTTAATGATCCCAACGAAATATAGCCTATTGCATTGACATTGCTACCAACTGAAGTCAATACAGCTTCTGTGTTGTTTTGTACTACTGCTTCAACTGAAGTCATATCACTTTCTTCTCCAGCCTCATTCTTTTCAAGGATACCAACTATTTCTACAAAAGCAGATCTAGTTCCAGATCCTTCTTCTCTCGTGATAACACTAATTTCAGAATTTCCTTTTGATGAACATGCTGTTAATACTACCCCTAATAACAGAACTAATAACAAAATTTTACTACTTTCAAATTTCTTATTCATCGATTACATCCTTTCTTTAATTGAATAACTGTACTATCAATTTGATTATATAGAAATTATGTAAACTCCATACTATGCATTTGTAAAGTTCGTGTAAAGGATATCGGGAAAACGCTATTTATTAATGTTTTAGCTAATATTCCCTTGAATGTATCCAGATAACTTTACAAAGTATTCAGCTATATAAGCCTTTAGAAATCATAAGTTTATTATTCCACATTTCAAGTAATTTATCTATTCAAAAGCTCCAATAAATCTTTGCTATAATTATCTATATAAAGTGTAGGAACCATTAGTTTATTATTCCACATCACCATCAATTCATCGAAACTCACTATTTTTGCATCTGACACTTCTTCTTCTTGAAGCACTAATTCGCCTATATTTACATTTTTCCTAACATAGTAAAAATCTTTAAAACTAGTATTGGATTTTATCGAGTAGAAAAGTTTAAGCTCATCTTCATCAACATCTAATCCAATTTCTTCTAGAAGTTCTCTCTTAGCACCTTCTAAACTAGTTTCTCCACTTAAAATAGAGCCTCCTGTACCCTCCCAAAGATTTCCGTAAGGTTTGTCTTCCTGTCTCTTAGTTATAATTATACCATCTTTAGTCAAAACCCAAATCTCTATTACTATGTGATATTCTCCACTATTTAGTGGCACTCCTCTTAAGTGTGTTCTATTTAAACTTACTCTATTTTCATCATATAAATCCCAATATTCCTCCATAAATTACCTCCTATGAATAAAATGGCGATACAAAAGTATCGCCTAAAAATAATCTGAAAAGTATGGTTCTTCATCTGGAATTATCCATTCCAAGTCTCTTATTGTATCTAATTCTCCATTTATTCTTTCGATTTTCCATAAATAAGTTGGTCTTCTATATCCCATAAGCATCGTCACGAGGGTTTGAATGTCCATTTCCACTCTTTTCCCAACCAAGTTTTTTGTAATTATAGTATTTCCTTCTTCATCAAATTCTATTCCAAAAATACCATTATTCCATTCAGCCATCGGATCCGTTATGGATAAGTGAAAAGGTTCCACTACTTCTAAATCCTCTGTGTCAAAAGGATACTCTTTTAAAAACGCTTCAACATCGACAATTCTCGCCATATAATATGGAACTATAGTTTGCTTTATATCCCCGTCTTCGATCAAAAATGAAATCGGCTCATTTTTATACACATTTCCATGCACCTCATCTATCATAGAGTGATGAGCAGAAATGAAATTCCAAAGTCCTTTTCTCGCTTCTTGATTTAAGTAAACTGTTTCCTTAATATGAAGAATATCTTCCTGAATCCAATAGAAAACATATCCTGTAGGATTGTCTTCAGCGTCATAATAAACGCCTGCAATTCTCTCTTCTTCGTTTTCCCATCTCCAATATTCTTCCCAATCCAAATCATGACGAATCAATGCTCCATGATTTAGCCTTGCAAATTCATCATATATATTAATTACATCTTCATGATCAACTTCAACTCTCTCAACATGACCTGGTACATCTTTGTTCATAGGTAATTGAGTATCTTTTATTACATAAGTCATATGGTCAGACATTAACTCCCAGCCTTTTTTCCTATAAAAAGGAATACTGTATGGAAATAAGTATGAAATTGTCTGTCCTCTGTCTTTCATACCTCTAAGCGCCATTTTTATAAGCTCACTAACAAGCCCATGTCCTGAATACTCCGGATAAGTCCCTACTCCAGTCATACCACCCATTTTATAGATAGTTCCATGGATATTGACTTCACATGGATATACTGCAACTTGAGAGACTAGTTCATCTTCTTTATTAAACCATCCTACAACATCTGCTTCTTTTAAAACAGGTCTCTTAGCTTTAGTTAGTTCCTCATTTTCATCATAGCCGCCTAGTGCTAAATCTTCATTTGTAACTTGGAAAACATATCTCAACAATTCATCAAACTGGTCTATATGCTCTAAAGTAACCTGTTTAATCGTCAATCTATTACGTATATTTCCACTATTATTGTCTTCCACAATTTCACTCCTAATCTTGTTCCGATGTGAATATTGTACCAAATAATCCCAATTCTAACAATATGATTTACCCATATAGCAATAGTATTTGTGTATTAATTTATTATCTAATATAGTATAATATCTGTGGAGGTGATTTTTTTGCTTGAAAGTATAAATCCAAACATAATAATAATATTAGGTTGTCTCATTCCAGGGTTAATGACAGGATTAGGTGCATTGCCAGTCTTTTTCACTAAAGACGTAAGCCGAAAAGCACTTGATACTATGCTCGGTGCCGCAGCAGGAATAATGCTTGCAGCTACTTGCTTCTCATTAATTCTACCAAGTATTGAATTTGGAGGAGGAGATTTAAAAGCGGTTTTAATTACATCAGCAGGTGTACTTTTAGGTGGAATTTTCTTAGATATAATAGATAAACATTCCCCTCATATGCATTTAATAGATAAGAGGGTTGAAGGTACAAATACAGATTCACTTAAGAAGATATGGTTATTTATAATAGCTATTACCATTCATAATTTTCCTGAAGGAATGGCGACAGGAGTTGCATTTGGTACAGATAATATCGCAAATGGTATAACTATTGCCCTTGGTATAGG
>JAAYFG010000059.1 GCA_012728335.1 Tissierellia bacterium
ATTACCAGCAGGAATTGAAATGGTAATGCCAGGAGACAACGCTACATTTACTGTAGAATTAATTACACCAATCGCTATGGAAGAAGGCGGAAGATTCGCTATTAGAGAAGGTGGAAGAACTGTAGGAGCAGGTGTTGTAACAAAAATTCTTGGATAATTTTTGACAATATCTAATTGATATAGAAAAAGCAAGGTTGTAAAACCTTGCTTTTTTAATACATAAGTCTTTTTTAATACAATAATTGGGTATAAATTAAACTGTTAGAATCATAGTTAGAGGAGTTTTTAGAGTGGATAGATATAGTTTAATAACAAATAAGAATGCAAGAGAAATAGTTTTATTGAAATCTTATCCTTGTAAATGGGGAAGATGTGCTTTTTGCGATTATATAGATGATAATACTAGCTCTTTAGAAGATATGTTAGAGACCAATAGAGAAGTACTAAAAAACATAACTGGTGAATTTGGACAACTTGAGGTTATAAATTCTGCCAGTGTATTTGAGTTACCCGATGAAACTTTAGAAGAGATAAAGAAGATTGTCGTAGACAAAAAAATTCATACGATATATTTCGAGGCATACTATAATTACAAAGATAGACTAGATGAAATTAGAAGCTTATTTAAAGGAATCAAAGTGGTATTTAAGTGTGGAATAGAAACATTTGACGACTATATAAGAAATAAGATTTTAAAAAAGGGAATAGTCTTCAAAGATGCATTGGAAGTAGCAGAACACTTTAAATCAATATGTTTGTTAGTTGGATTTGAAGGACAGACAAAAGAGTCTATTATGTATGATATGAAAATGCTTATGAGATATTTTGAAAGAGGATGTATAAATATATACATCAACAATACGACCCCGATAAAAAGAAATGAAGAATTAATTAAATGGTTTAAAGACGAATATGGATATTTAGATCAATATGAAAATATTGAAATTTTATGGAATAACACTGATTTTGGCGTTGGTGATTAGTTTGTCATTTAAATAAGCTACTGAGTATGATAAAATAATATTAAACTAACATTAAAGTATTAAATAATCAAATGGGGGTAGTAAAATGAAAATTGAAGTTTGTATGGGATCTGCGTGTACGCTAAAAGGTGAATGACTATATTAGATCAATTGGAAGATTTGCAAGAAATGATAGAAGAAAACAGTGATTCATTTTCAAATGAACCTTTAGAAATAGAAGCAGTTAAATGTCTTGATTACTGTAAGCAAACTAAAGAAAAAATTACGCCTGTTGTGGTAATTGACGGAGAAGTAATGTTTAGAGCAACTGGTCAAAATGTAATGGAGAAGATTATAAATAAATTAAAGTTAGAGTGATGGAGGCATAAAAAATGAAAGAAAGCTATGTTGACCTAATCAATATCCGAAGAGAGGTCTTCGCTGAGATTGCAAGAATTGCATACGATGATATTGACTTAAAGAGTTTGGAAAGGTCTTCATATAGTATACTACCGGGAGAAGTAGCTACATATAGAGATAATATTTTTAGAGAAAGAGCAGTTTTAGAGGAGAGACTAAGACTGACTATGGGATTAAATTTCAGAGCACCTACGGAATACCAAAGTATCATTGAAGGTATCGATGAAGTTAATGTGGCTGAGAGAAAATATGTTGCACCACTAGTAAATGTAATTTCATTTGCTTGTGAGGCATGCCCTACGAGAGAGTTTATTGTAACGGATAATTGCAGGAAGTGCTTAGCACATCCATGTACAAATGTATGTCCTGTAAACGCAGTTACGATAGGAAAAAATAAGGCTGAAATCGATAAGGAAAAATGCATTAACTGTGGAAGATGTAAGAATACATGTCCTTATAGTGCGATTGTGGAATCAGATAGACCTTGCGCCTCAGTCTGTGGAGTAAATGCAATAGAGAGCGACTACCTTGGAAGAGCAAAAATCAATGAAGAAAAATGTGTTGCTTGTGGAAGATGTATAACTCAGTGTCCGTTCGGAGCGATTGCAGACAAGTCTCAAATTTATCAGTTAATAAAAGCATTAAAAGGCGAGCAAAGAGTTTATGGGATAGTTGCTCCATCTTTTATTGGCCAATTTGGGGTCCTAGCTTCGCCAGAACAAGTTTTTGAAGGAATTAGGGAACTTGGATTCGAAGATGTTGTTGAAGTTGCTTTAGGAGCAGATTTGACAACTTATCATGAAGCAAAAGAGTATTTGGAGAAAGTACCTAATGAAATGCCTTTTATGGGAACTAGTTGCTGTAATTCATGGACGCTTATGATAGAGAAAAACTTCCCTGAATTATACGAATACGTTTCAGATTCAGCAACACCTATGGTATATACTGCAAAGTATATTAAAGAAAAAGACCCAGATGCATTAGTAGCATTTATTGGACCTTGTATTTCCAAAAAATTAGAGGGTCTAAGAGAAGACGTAAAAGACTATGTACACTTCGTATTAACTTATGAAGAGTTAATGGGAATGTTTGTAGCTAAAGATATAGAGCTTTCTGAAATTGAGATAGACGAAAAAGTCATGGACGCTTCAAACCTTGGAAGAGGATATGGAATAGCAGGAGGAGTCGCAGAGGCAGTCAAGAAAACTGCTTTGCTAATGGATCCTTCACGTGACATCAAAGTAGAAGGTGCTGCAACACTCCAAGACTGTATGAAACTTATGAAACTAGCTAAAGCAGGTCAAAGAGATGGCTATTTACTTGAAGGAATGGCTTGTCCAGGAGGATGTATTGCTGGACCAGGAACTTTAGCAAGCATAAATAGAGTAAAAAAATCTATCAACAAATTTATGAAAGAAAGTAAATACGACACTCCACTTGACAATGATTTAATCGAGCAAGACTAGCATAACTGGTCATTTTCTCAGAAAAAAATTGTTTATTTATACAAAAGTGGGTATAAATGAAACTATATAGTTGATGTATTTAGTTAAGAAAAATTCATGAGGAGTGATATTATGTTTGATAAATTATTTGAAGAAAGAAAAAGAAAAAAAAGAAGAGAAGAATTAGCTAAGAAAACTAAGAATGTAGCAATCGGTACTGCAATTGGTGCAGCAGCTGGTATCCTTTTAGCTCCACAATCAGGTAAAGAAACTAGAGATGATATAGTTGACGGTGCTAAAGACGTTGCTCAAAAAGTTGGCGAAGGAGCTCAATATGTAATAGATGAAGCTATTTACATGGCTGAACAAATCAAATACAGTGCCAATGAATTAGTTGAAGTCTTAATGTATAAAGTTGATGACTTACTTGCTAGCGCTGAAGATTTAAAACTTGAAGCAGAAAATCTAGGTGCAGAATTAGGCGATGTAATAGTAGAAGGCGCTGAAGACGTAGTTGACGAAGCAAAAGATGTAGTGGATGAATTCGTTGATTCTAAGGACAAAGTAAAAAAAGTAGTTAAAGAAGAAGCTAAAGATATTTCTGATGAAGCAAAAGATGTAGTAGACGAAGTAGTTGAAACTAAGGATGAAGTTGAAAAAGTAGTTAAAGATAAGTAGTTTTATTAAAGGAGGAGTTCCATGTATATTGACTTTATTGTACTTCTAAAAATATTACTATTTATTGCTGGTATAGGTGCTTTAACTTATTTAGCATTACTATTAAAAAACCTATTCAATATAACTTCAGAACTGAAAAAAACTTATATTGACAATAGAGAAAGTATTGATGGATCTATAGAGCAATTGCCTGAGATTTTAAAGAATGTAGATAAAATTTCAGAAAACACTGCAGATATCACTGGTGAGTGTAATTTACTTATAAAGGATATTAGATCTGATGTAGAAAATATTGTTGGAAGCACTAATCTAATTATGGAAGATGTAAGTGATATTACATCAACTACAAATAAGGCAGTGAGTTCAGTAGGTGAAGCTACTGAGAGAGTTGCCAATTCAGTAAGTGATTTAACAAATAATGTTGTAGACACTACAAATTCATTTGTTGACAGTGCTGGAAGTATTTTAGACTATTTCTTTATAGCGAAAGACATAATCGATGAGATACGCAGATACATCAAGAAAAAATAATATATAATTAGAGAGCTATTGCGGCTCTCTTTTTGTTTTTTAGCCAAATAAATGTAAATAATGCTTAAAATGGGATGTTTTCGCTGAAAACTAGAAATGTCGGTTGGAAATTGTGAAAATAACTGTTATAATTGTACTATATAATTGGAAAGGTTATGGCAACTAATAGAATGAAAAAAATAAAATTTATCATCAATCCCTCTTCAGGAAGACAGACAATAGGTTTAACGATAGCAGCGTTAGAGAGAGAACTTCCAAGAGACAAGTTCTATATTGAAAAATATTACACTTCAGGAAGAGATGACACAATAGAGGAAAGTAAAAAAGCTTCCCTAGATGAAAGCATAGACTTAATAGTTTGCTTCGGGGGAGATGGAACTGTAAACCAAGTAGTACAAGGAATTCACAATTCAAAAGTAGACACTCCACTGGCGGTTTATCCGTCTGGGACAGTAAATGATTTAGCTAATTTTTTACGAATACCTAAAGACGTAAAGCGATTTGCAGATCTAATACAAAACTTCAATATAAGAAAAATGGACTATGGCTTGGCTAATGAACAGGTATTTATTAATGTGGCCGCAGGTGGTTTATTGACGAATATTGCAATAGATGTATCCGATGAAATGAAAAGTATATTAGGGAGATCAGCATACTATATACAAGGTTTGATTGAATTTTTTAAGACCATGTTAGTAGATAGATACTCACTTCATTTAAAAGTAGAGTCTAAAGATATGAATTTTGAAGGAGAAGTAATGCTTTTTATAATAGGCAATACGACTTCTGTAGGCGGATTTAACAAGATGATACCAAATGCAAATGTAAATGATGGAAAACTAGATGTATTAATCATAAAAGAATGTGGATTAAATGAGCTTATTGGAATATTTTTAGGTGTACTTACGGGAAGTCATATTAGAGATGAGAATGTGATTTATTTCCATGCTGATGAGATAAAAATGAGTACAAATGATGAAATTCTAGTAGACTTAGATGGAGAAGAAGGCGGATGTCTTCCAGTAGAATTTCGAGTTATGAATAATTCGATAAGTATTTTATCTTAGACAAGGAGGGATAAGTAGAAATGACAGCTACTATTAAGGACGTTGCTAAAATGGCAGGGGTTTCCATTTCAACTGTATCAAGAGTTATCAATGACTCTAAACCAGTAAGCCCTGAATCAAGAAGAAAAGTCTTAAAAGCAATTGATGAATTACAATATGAACCTAATGAAATAGCTAGAAGCTTAGTAACAAAAAAATCTAATATCATAGGTGTAATAGTGAACGATATTGGGAAATCCTACGTATCTCAAGTAGTAAGAGGTATAGAGGAAGTTGGTAGAATGTATAATTATGACATACTACTGTCAAGCACTTATGGTGATAGTGAAGCTGAAACTAAGTATGTAAAATTATTACAACAAAAACAAGTTGAAGGTATAATAATTATTTCAGAAATACATAATGCTGAATTAATGGAATACTTAGAAGCAATGAGATTGCCTTTTGTGTATCTAAATAGATTCTATATTATAGAGAAACTACCTACAGTTTCAATAAGCAATAAAAAAGGTGCAATAAAGATGACCAATCATTTGGTTGAACAAGGTCATAAAAAAATTGCATATATTAGCTTTGACAAAGATAATGGAAGAAATGTTGAACTATATAAGATTGAAGGGTATTCAGAAGTAATGGAAGGTGCTGGGCTTAATCCTATGATTATCAATTTGCCAAATACTTCTCCTGAATCGTATATAGACATCATGTCTAAAATCATTGATAAGATAAAAAATAACGAGATAACAGCTATTTTTGCTCATAGTGATGAAAGTGCTATTAAAATCATAAACTTACTTTATGATGAAGGCATAAAAGTTCCTGAAGATGTATCTGTAGTTGGATTTAGTGATATAGATATGGCTAGTATATACAGACCAAGACTTACTAGTGTAAAAGAACCATTTTATGATTATGGTGCGGTTTCAGCAAGAAGGCTATTGAAAGAAATTTCTGGAGAAGGCACAGATGAAGAAAAAATCTACTTACCTGAATATGTCATAGAAAGAGAAACTGTTAAGAAATTAGATTAAATATAGTTTGATTATTAAAAAAGTTATGATATAATGACCTTAAGAGATAAGTAATTATTATTGATGGAAGTGTGAAGAATGGGAAAACATTATTATACAAAATCAAATAATTTAATAACTATGAAATTGACCGCATAACTATGCGGTTATTTTTTTGGTCACTTTACTTAACTAATACATTATTGGAATGAGGAGGAGATTAAATGAACAAGGTATTTATAGGTGGCGGACAGCTTACACTTGATGAATTTATTCAAGTAACAAGAGGTGGCGCACAAGTTGAATTAACAGAAGACGCAGTTAAAAAAATCAGAATTTCTAGACAGATAGTAGATGACATAGTAGCAGAAGAAAAAGCAGTATATGGTATTACAACAGGTTTTGGTAACTTTAGTGATGTTAAAATCTCTAGAGAACAATGTAAGAGCTTACAAACAAACTTATTAATGAGTCATGCTTGTGGAGTAGGTAACTATTTAAGAGAAGATCAAGTTAAAGGTGTTATGTTATTAAGAGCTAACAACCTTGCAAACGGTTACTCAGGAATTAGTGAAAATACTCTAAATACGTTAATTGCAATGCTTAACAGTGGAGTAGTACCTGCGATTCCAGAAAAGGGTTCTCTAGGAGCAAGTGGAGACTTAGCACCATTAGCACATATGGCGCTTCCGATGCTTGGATTAGGAAAAGCTTTTTACGAAGGTGAACTACTTTCAGGTGCGGAAGCTATGAAGAGAGCAGGCGTAAAAACTATCACAATGGTAGAAAAAGAAGGATTAGCTATAACTAATGGTACACAAGTTATGACTTCAGTAGGTGCTCATGCAGTTTATGATGCTATAAGAGTTGCTAAAATGGCAGATATTGCTACAGCATTAACTTCAGAAGCATTAAACGGTATTACAGATGCTTACGATCCACAAGTTCATCTAGTAAGAGGACATGCTGGACAAATCGTAACTGCTGAAAACTTATTAACTCTACTTGATGGTAGTGAAATGACTACAAGACAAGGTGAAATAAGAACTCAAGATGCTTATTCACTAAGATGTATTCCACAAATTCACGGAGCATCAAAAGACTGCTTTAACTATGTTAAGAGTAAAGTAGATATAGAAATGAACGCAACTACTGACAACCCAATTATATTCCCAGAAACGAGAGATGTAATAAGTGGAGGAAACTTCCATGGTCAACCAATGGCAATTACTTTCGACTTCTTATCAATTGGTATTTCAGAACTTGCAAACATATCTGAAAGAAGAATTGAAAGATTAGTAAACCCTGCATTAAGCTCAGGACTTCCAGCTTTCTTAGTAGAAGACGGTGGAGTAAACAGTGGTTTCATGATCGTTCAATATGCAGCAGCAGCTTTAGTTTCAGAAAACAAAGTTCTTGCTCATCCAGCAAGTGTTGACTCAATTCCATCATCAGCTAACCAAGAAGACCACGTATCAATGGGTACAATAGCTGCTAGACAAGCAGATGAAATTCTTGGAAATGTTAAAAAAGTTATTGCTATGGAAATGATGACAGCTTGTCAAGCAATTGACTTAAGAGGTAAGAAAAAACTAGGTAAAGGTTCTGAAGTTGCATATAATGCAATAAGAGAAGCTATTACACCATATATCGTTGACAGAGAAATGTATGTTGACATCAACAAAGCTGAAGAAGTAATTTTTGATAATGATTTATTATCAAAAGTTGAAGCAGCTATTGGAGAATTAAAATTCTAATTGAAGAAAATATGATATAATTAGGGAGAGCAAATGCTCTTCCTTTTTATTTTGTGAGGTGGTTTAATGAATATAGGGATAATAGACAAACGTAGTATTTGGGTGGAAGGAATATTCTATTTGCTCAAGTCGAATTTTAAAAACTACAATATCTATAGATTTGAAGAATATGACGAATTAGGACATATTCTAATGGGACGTGACTTAGATATCGTGATATGTTCCAATGATTATATAGAGAAGAATAAGAAGATTATCAAAAGATCCAATGTGGAATCAATAATAGTATTCTCAGATATTGAAAATACTACAAAGGATGATAATATAATCTATATAAATGAGTCAATAAATAAAAATGAGTTCATTAGACTAGTTTCAAAGATTGAGAGTTCAGAAAATACTCCAGTGTACAACAATGTAAAATTAAGTGAAAGAGAATATAATTTGTTGTATTTACTATCTTTAGGGTATAGTAATAAAGAAATAGGGAAGAAGATTTTCTTAAGCGAAAAAACGATTAAGAACAATCTTACAGAAATGTATAAAAAACTTGGTATCAGAAATAGATATGATGCAATCAAGTTCTATGAATCAAAAAATAAAATCGATGAAATAGACAGTTTAGAAATGTACAAATAATACTTAGCTGTTGAGGAGGTAGATTATGAGACACGAACTAATAGATAGATACATCTATGATGTAACGAAAACTTATTCAAAATCCGAGAGAGAAAGAATAAGAAATGAGATAGCAACTGATATAGACATAAAATTAAACGAATTTGGTGATGAAGACTCAGTAACTGATCAACAGATAAAAGAAGTTTTAATAGAACTAGGTACTTCTAAAGACATAGCGAAGAAATACGCTAAAGATGGCGATATAGCTTTAATATCACAACCTTATTATGGACAGTATAAAAAGATGATGTGGGTAGGGATAATAATTGCGTCGCTTTGGATTCTAGCTTTTAATGCGTTTGACTTAATAGTGAGACAAGGCGTGACAAGTTTTGGATCAGATATGATTACTGTTATTATAAGAGCTGTAGAAAGTATTTTGATATCAGGCTTTGCTATTTATTCTATTAATACAATGGCGTTTTCAATACTTTCGAAGGAAAAAAGTAATCCAAGAAAAACATCTTAGTATATAGAAGGACTTAATGGAATTCCGAAAAATGGCGTTAGAATCGGTGGTAATTTAGTTATATTAAGATATTTAGTAGTCGTTATTATTGCTACTATATTCATTATTACACCGGAGATACTGTCGGTTGAATTTTATGATACTTCTAGACTTAGTGGAGCACTTCCAATATTTAATATTGAGTATTTAAAGGGAATATGGCTTATGGTATTTGTAGTATTTTTCTTTAGAGTATTACAATTAGGAGCTAAACTAACTGAAAGAAGATACAATAGAAAAGTATTAACATTAACGACTATAGCTAGTATATTTTCCATAAACCTATTGAGAATTATGTTTGTGCAAAATGATGCAATAAGGGAAGAATACATTTGGGCAATACAACAAAATGTTACCAGTAATGTGGTGACAGATTGGATATTTAATTACTTTAATATAACTGTAGCAATTGTGTTTTTTGTTTTGATTTTAGCAGAACTTATCATTACACTAGTTAAGTACTCTAAGGACTCAAAAGTGTCTAAGAGCAAGATATCTACAGTGCCATTCGGTGAAAAAGGTTTTATTCAAGATACTCAAACAGTAGAAAAAATTGATATTGATGAAGAAATAACCGTTGAAGTAACTACAGAGGATATTGCTGAAAATGAAGTAGTAGAAGAGACCATAGCAGTTGAAAAACTAGACATTGATGAGATAGATGAAGATGAGATTGTAGAAGAAAATCCAGAAGAAACTATTGTACTGGGAAAATATATTGATGATGAAGAACTACATGATTTAGAAGAAACCATAGTTGTAGAAAAAGTAGATGAATTGATTCCAGACTCAGACTCAATAGATGAAACAATTCTAGTGGAAAAAGTTAAAGATATTGATGATGTTATTGGCGAAAGCACCGATCCAGTTGATGTTGTAGAAGAGATAGAAGTATCTGAAGAAACCATAGTTTTAGGTAAATACCTAGATGATGAAGAAGCAGAAGAAGAAGAAGAACAAGATACTAAAGTGGTAAATGTAATTACTGAGAGTGCAGAAAATGAAATGAATGAAGGAACTATTGTAGTAGAAGAAAAAGACGATGGAAAATAATATATAAGATACTAAGAGGACTCATTATATGAAGTGAGTTCTCTTTTTATTCCTAAATATTGATACTTTCTCAAAATATAGCTGTCATGATGTATTTAATTAGATGTTTAATAATCGAAATGTACTAAATAAGATGATCTCCAAACAGAGAATAGACATTAAACAATAAATATATATTGATAAACAATAAAACAACTGATATTATAGATATATAAAAAATAGTATTTAATAGTGAAAGGATGAGTGCTATGTTTAATTTTAATTGCGATAATACCGATAAAACAGTTAAAAATACAAAGGGTAGTGGAAAGTTTAGGAATGTAATTATTTTGCTGCTATTAGTAGCAGTTGTAGTATTTATATTAAATATACTAACATATCACAATTATCTGAAATACGAGGAGGCTATTGAAAGTGTTGATGTGAATAGCAATGGAGTCATCACAATATATTTTACTGATAAAGTATCAGGATATAAAATAGAGGATGACAGAGATATGATTGCATGGAGTAGTCTGTTCGATAGCCTATTTAAAGTAAATAACCAAAATTCAATAATATTAAATCCTGGTGGAAAAAGAATTCCAACTACATTGTTGTATATTTCTGATGGGGAATTGGACAAAACCATCTTTGGAGATGTATATGCAGAAGATGGAGCAGGTCAAATCACATTGCCTAAACTAGCAATAGGGATGTATATTTCATTAGGGGCTATAGTCATAGTGACTTTACTCATATTGAGATTTTTATTCAGAAAATATATCTTCATACAAAATATTATAAGTGTGGTAACTATGATTCCTTTATCATATATAATTAGTGCGTTTCTAATAAAGGGGTTTTCCACTTCGTCACATGATATTATGAGGGATTTTTGGTTTATTGGAATGATGATGCTATTGGTTTTCATGATTTTATTACTGCTTTATCTCACTAGATTAGAAGAGGTTAAAAAGGATTAAAGATATATTATAAACAGCGAAAAATGAACATTATAACTGCGATAGATATGGTTTTACACATCATAAATCTTGCAAAAAAGACTGTTTTACTTTAAGATAGTTATTAGGTGATGTGAATGGAGATAATAGATAGACTGATAGAAGAATTTCAAATCAAAAATGAAATTGCAGCAAATGTAATCGATTTACTAGATACTGGAAACACTGTTCCATTTATTGCCAGATATCGTAAAGAGATGACTGGAAGCATGGAAGATATGGTGCTTAGAAAATTTGAAGAGAGACTTAATTACTTACGAAATCTTGAAGAAAAAAAATCAGAAGTAATAAGACTTCTGGAAGAGTCAGGCAATTTAACTGATGAGTTAAAGATTCAGATAAATACTGCTGAGCACATACAAAGAGTAGACGATATATATAGACCGTTTAGACCTAAGAGGAGAACTAGAGCTACTATTGCTAAAGAAAAAGGTCTAGACCCACTTGCAGAACTTATTTCTAAACAAGAAACTAGTGTGGAAAATATATATCTGGAAGCAGAAAAATACATAAATCCAGAGATGGAACTAAATGAAGTAGAAGAAGTAATAAATGGAGCATTGGATATAATAGCGGAAGAAGTTAGTGATTCAGCTGATGTTAGAACTATGATTCGTAAATTCATAACTAATCAAGGTTTTCTTGAAACTAAATCACTAGTCGATGAAAGTACGGTATATGATCAGTACTATGATTATAAAGAAAAGGTAAATAGAATACCTAACCACAGCGTTTTAGCTATAAATCGTGCCGAGAGAGAGAAGATAATCAAGGCAAATATTTTGGTTAATGAAGAAATAGCATTGAGAAATATATACTCAATATTCATAAAAAATAATTCTCCAAGTGAAGAACTTCTTAAGAGAGCTATAGATGATAGTTACAAGCGACTATTGTTTCCTTCAGTAGAAAGGGAAATAAGAAATCAATTGACAGAAATAGCAGAAGAAGATGCAATTGGAGTATTTGCTATGAATCTTAAACCACTTTTAATGAGTCCTCCTATTAGAGGCAAAAAAGTTTTGGCAATAGACCCTGGCTTTAGAACTGGCTGTAAAGTCGCTGTACTTGACCAACACGGAGAGTTTTTAGAGAATACGACCATTTACCCTACTGAACCTTTCAATAAGGTTAGAGAGTCAAAGGAGACTCTTAAAAAACTTGTAGAGAAATATGGAGTAGATATTATTGCCATAGGTAATGGAACTGCATCGAGAGAGACTGAAAAAGTAGTTGCTGATATGATTCAAGAGGAAAACTTGAAAGTATCTTTTATAATAGTAAATGAGGCAGGAGCTTCTATTTACTCAGCCTCTGAAGTGGGAATAGAAGAGTTTCCTGAACTTGATGTTACGGTAAGAGGAGCGATTTCTATTGGAAGGAGATTGCAAGATCCTTTAGCTGAACTTGTAAAAATAGAACCTAAACACATTGGTGTTGGGCAATATCAACATGATTTAAATGCAAAAAAAATGGATAGTTCCTTAAGTGGTGTAGTTGAAGACTGTGTAAATAGTGTTGGAGTAGACTTAAACACAGCATCTGTTTCGCTCTTAAACTATATTTCTGGAATCAATAACAAAGTTGCGAACAATATCGTTACTCATAGACTTGAAAATGGTAAGTTTAATAATAGAAATGAACTGAAAAAAGTAAAAGGTCTTGGACCTAAGGCGTTTGAGCAGTCAGCAGGATTTTTAAGAATTCCTGATAGTGAAAATATATTAGATAATACTGGAGTCCATCCTGAATCATATAAAGTGGCAAAAGAGCTTATAAAGCTTAACTACAAAGATATGAATATATCAGAACTTTCTGAAAAACTAGATATAGGTAGAGAAACTCTATCGGATATTATCAATGAATTAGAAAAACCTGGTAGAGACCCAAGAGACGAAATGCCTAAACCAATCCTTAGAACCGATGTACTATCCATAGAAGATTTAGAAGTTGGAATGGAACTATTAGGTACTGTAAGAAATGTTGTAGGATTTGGTGCATTTATAGACATTGGGATTAAAAATGATGGATTAGTTCATATTTCTGAAATGAGTGATAGATTCATTAAAGATCCCAATGAAGTAGTAAAAGTTGTAGATATAGTAACAGTTTGGATTAAGGGAATTGACAAGAATAAACAGAGAGTATCCCTTACGATGAAAGGAGCTAAAGCATGTTAGTTATTAAAAATGGTTTGATTTACACAATGGCAGGCGAAATAATCGAAAATGGTACTATTATTATTGAAAATGGAAAAATAGCAGCAGTTGGGAAAGACCTTGAATTTCCTAATGATGCAAGAATAATAGATGTAGAAGGACAAATGGTAACACCGGGCTTTGTTGATGCACATTGTCATATTGGACTTCACGAAGATGCAATAAGATTTGAAGGACAAGATTACAACGAGAGAACAGACCCTATTACTCCGGAGTTAAGAGCTATTGATGCAATTAATCCTATGGATTTGCTTTTTCAAGAGGCGAGAGAAGGGGGAGTTACTACAGCAGTAACTGGACCTGGAAGTGCAAATGTAATCGGTGGACAGTTTGCAGCAGTTAAAACTGTTGGAAATAGAGTAGACAATATGATTATAAAATTCCCAACAGCTATGAAAATTGCATTTGGGGAAAATCCAAAATTTGTTTACAATGAACAAAAGAAAAGCCCTGTGACTAGAATGGCAGTTGCTGGTTTACTTAGAGAAACACTTTTCAAAGCTAAAGAGTATAATGACAAACTTAATAACGGAGAAAAAGTAGACTTCAATATGAAATATGACGCACTTCGTCCAGTTATGAATAAAGAGATTCCACTAAAATCACATGCTCATAGAGCTGATGACATATTTACAAGTCTTAGAATTGCAAAAGAATTTGACTTAGATATCACTCTAGATCACTGCACAGAAGGACATTTAATAGCAGACGAACTTGCTAAAGAAGGTAAACCGGCATTAGTAGGACCAACTTTTGGTTCCAGAACGAAATTTGAACTTAAGAATAAGTCTTTCGATACTCCAAGAGTGCTTAATGAAGCAGGATTAAAAATTGCAATCATAACTGATGCACCAGTACTTCCACTTCAAAGTTTACCAATGTGTGTAGGACTTGCAGTTAATGCAGGACTTGATGAAATGGAAGGCTTTAAAGCTGTTACAATAAATGCTGCTGAAATAAGTGGAATTGCTGACAGAGTAGGAAGTTTAGAAGTTGGAAAAGACGCAGATATAGTAGTTTGGGATAAAAATCCAATTAGAACTATTGATTATAAGGTAATGTACACTATTATAGATGGTGAAGTAGTTTACGAAGGTTAATAAAATACATTTTGGCGATACTTAATTAGTATCGCTTTTTTATTTATAAAATACAATATTCTGTGGTATTATTAGAACTATAATGATAGTGGAGGAATATAATGAGTTTAAACAAAAGAAGCAGTGGAGTATTATTACCAATTTTCTCTCTTCCATCAGAGTATGGAATAGGCTCAATAGGAATGGAAGCATACGGATTTATTGATTTTCTAAAAGGAGCAGGTCAAAAATTTTGGCAAATACTTCCACTTGGACCAACAAGTTACGGCGATTCGCCTTACCAAAGTCTTTCGTCTTGTGCAGGAAATCCATATTTTATAGATATTGATAGATTAAAGAGTGAAGACTTAATTACAGATTTTGAGATAGAGAAATTCACTTCGAGAACGGACTCTATAGATTATGAGTTTCTATTTAATAATAGGTATAAAATTCTTAAAATTGCTTATTCAAGGCTTAGTGATGAAGAAAAGTACTATCTATATGAATTTAGACAGAGGGAAGGTCAGTGGCTGGAAGATTATGCTCTATATATTTCTATAAAAGAAGTTCAAAAACACAAACCTTGGTATGAGTGGAAAGATGAGTACAAATTTCAAGATAGTGATTCCATAGAAAACTTTTCTCAGAAATATAGTGAATTAATTGAATTTCATATATTTACTCAATATGAGTTTTTCAAACAGTGGAATGATTTAAAAAACTATGCCAATGAGAACGGTATAGAAATAATAGGTGATTTACCAATATATGTTCCGTATGACAGCGTAGACGTATGGAGAAATCCGGAACTATTTAATTTAGATGAAGAGTTGGAGCCAATTAGAGTTGGGGGAGTTCCACCAGATTATTTTAATGAAGAAGGTCAATTGTGGGGCAATCCAACTTATGATACTAATGTGTTGAAAAACCAAGATTATAGATGGTGGGTAGAAAGATTAGGAGCATCATTTAGATTTGTAGATATACTTAGGCTTGATCACTTTAGAGGCTTTGAAAGTTTTTATTGTATTAATAATGACTGCGATAATGCCAAAATAGGTATTTGGGAAAAAGGCTTGGGAGTAGAATTCATTGACACTATAAAAGCTGAATTTGGTAAAGATAGATTTATAGCAGAAGATTTGGGATTCTTGACAGAAGATGTTAGGGAGTTATTGATACTATCAGAATTTCCAGGAATGGTAGTGTTGCAATTTGGTTTTTCTCCTAATACTGAAAGCTCTTATTTACCACATAATCACAAAAAAAATCAGATTGCATATTTAGGAACTCATGACAATGATACTGCAATAGGATATTATGAGATGATTGACGAAGAAGAGCGAGAGTATATAACAAACTATATGAAATTAGACATAAAAGAAAGCATTAACTGGGGCATGATTAGAGGATTGATGCAATCAATAGCAAATACCACTATTATTCAAGTTCAAGATTTAATAGGTCTTGGAAATGAAGCAAGAATCAATATTCCAGGTATTCCTGAAGGTAATTGGGTGTGGCAAATGAAAGCGAATATGTTAAATGAAGATATACGTGATAGATTGTATAAACTTACGAAGCTTTATTCAAGAGTATGAATCATAGGTGAAGTCTATGATAAAAACTGAAAGAGTAATAGTACGGAAATTTACTGAGGAAGATATAGAAAATCTTTATCAAGTTTTATCTGATAGTGAAGTAATGGTGCACATAGAGCCAGTTTTTGATAGTAACAAAACTAAGGATTTTGTTTCTAAATATGGACTTATCGATAATCCTAGCATCTATGCTATTGAACATATAAATGACAACAAGGTCATAGGTCATTTTATAGAGAATAAATCAGATAATGAGTGAGAGATAGGTTGGATATTAAATAAAGCATATTGGAATAGAGGAATAGCTACTGAAATAGGTTTTACCTATATCGATTATGCGAAAAACAGCGGTTGTCAGAAATTGATTTTGCATTTTGCAGAAGGACAAAATACGCCAAAGAGAATAGGAGAGAAACTGGGTTTCACCTTAGAAAAAACAATGTAGAAGAAAGAATTAACCTTGTAAAATACTCTCTGATATTACTGGATTAGCATAAATATACACCAAAGATAAAGATAGGAGCAATAAATGAAAGTAATTACAATTTGTGGTAGTATGAAATTCAAAGATGAGATGATAGAAATTGCGGAACAAATGACTTTGGATGGCAATGTAGTTTTACTTCCAATATTTTCTGATAGTAATTCAATAACAGAGGAAGAACTTCTAATGCTCGGTAAGATGCATAAAGAGAAAATAGCGATGTCTACATCTGTATTTATAGTCAATATAGATGGATATATAGGAAACAGTACCAAAAGTGAAATTGAATATGCAGAGTCTTTAAATAAAGAGATTATATACTATTCAGAATTGATTTAAGTAAAACTAATGAAAATATAATTTGATGCAAGATGTGATATTATCATGAAAAATACAATTAAATCGTTTAAAATCCCTATAAAAGAGTAAAAATATAATAAGAAATATTATAGTATTTATAGAAAGGGTGAGTAGAATGTTGAATAATGATCAAGGAGTATCAAGTATAATATCTTCCAATTTCATAACTGTGTTTTTAGCACTTACTGTATTAGGCATAATTGCACTTTACTATGCGAATAAGGAATATTTAAAGAAGCTTAGTAAGAATAAACATCCAGTGCTTATTGAAGTATTAATATTTATCATTACTACTTCCATTGCACCATTTATTGTATATTTTGAACCTAATTACTTGTTGATTTCAGCAATAATAGGGGCAGTAATAACTGCTATTTGGCTAGTTGTAATTCATTTTTTCAGTGGACTTAACAAGAGAACACTAACGATAGAAATAATAGCTATAGGATTAAATAGTATATTATTGGAAATCAAATTTTTTGATATCTATATATACATGCTAGTAAATCAAATCATATTGATAGCTACAGGTCAAATACAGGTTATATTTAACAAAAAAATGTTACCTAATTAAAAAATAGCCTTTAAATTAAGGCTATTTTTATATGCTTAATTTTCCTCTAAAACCACGAGAAGAATAATAGGATTCAGCTCCATTGTGATAAGTGAAGACCGTATTATATCTTCTATCACAGAATAGTGCTCCACCTAAAGTCCTTATTTCATTTGGAGTTTTTATCCAAGATAAAGTTTTGGTATCAAATTCTCCCAATGTCTGCAAAAACCTATAATCATCTTCATTTAAGATTTCAATACCAATAATTTCTGCCATTTTTAAAGCACTTCCTATAGGTTTGTTTTTAGCTCTTGAAATAAGAGCTTCGTCATCGTAACAAAGACTTCTTCTTCCTGTGGGGGTTTCTTTTGAGCAGTCAAAGAATATATATTTGCCTTCATGATATTTAACTATATTAGGTTTTCCACCAGATTCTTCCATCTGAAGTAGAGAATTATTTATATCTGGATTGTGACTAAGTCTTTGTTCTAAATCATTCCAGTTAATTTCTTGATTTAGATAGTTGTTTTCTTTAATGCGATTCTTTAATATTGTAATTACATCCATAATGTTATCTCCTTATAGAAAAGTATCAAAGTGCATAACAGAAATATAATAGTTGCAATTAATGGAACCATATAAGCTTTTCTTTGTTTTAGTGAATATTTATATCGCAGGTAATTGTAAATATTACTTACTAAGAACAAGTCGAAGAAAAATGATTCGAAATGTAATGGAGAATTACCTAAAATCTGACCTTTAATTACACCGGCTGATATAACCGGTATATATATTTCATTTGGAAAATATTTTTTCAATTTATAACTAAGAAAATATTGTATTAAATGTAGCACAATAATTATAACCATACTATATGCCAAACTATCAAATATAATTTTCCGTTCTAATTTATCATATTTTCCTTGAAATAATTTATAAGTGGTTTTAATCATACTAAAAAAGGCGATAATAGCATATATTCCAACAACGAAAAGTGATAACCCAAATACTATAGTGAAAACCGGATTATAGTTCATAAAATCATCTCCTTTAAACCATATACAGAGTAGAAAAAAATGCAAAAACGCCAGAAACTAATATTGGCATAACTGAACCCCACTTATCTTTAAGTCCATTTCTATATTTCATAATACTATAGACAATGCTTATAACTATGGAGTTGGAAACAATTGGATCAATTAGGCGTAATTTAAAACCTCCAATGTTAATCAAATAAATATCTGGGCCAAATAAATTGAACTGTATTTTACCCAGTGACAGTATTGGTATTATAAACTGTATAATATTATATGCGAAGAAAATTGCCATACTTATAGCCAGCGCATCAGTTATTGTTTTCTTTTCCAGCTCATCGTAATTCCCATTGATAATACCGATAGAAGCGCTAATTATATTAAAAATTGCATAAAAAGAATAATATGCCAATGTAAGTGCAAATAGTATTAATAAATTCATAAGTATATCCATAATATTACCTCCATTATTTTATAATTGCTGTTATAAATACTGTAAATACGATTATTGTAGTAATAGCTATTGGAACGACTAATTGTTTTTTGTTAATTAGTCCATATTTCAATCTCAAGTAGTTAAACGAGAAAGCAACCACTGCAACCAAGCTTAAAAATATATCCTGAAATAGAATTCCATCACTTATAAAATACTGTGATATAAAAACATAGTTTATTGATTCACTTAAAAGTAGTGATATAAATGGGTAGATGAAAGCTAAAATCAGAACTATTACCATTGAATAAGCTAAGCTATCAAAAACTACTTTTTTCTCCAATTCGTCTTTTCTAAAAAACACAGCTTTAAAAATACTTGCAAAACCATATATACCATAAATTTTTATTACGCTATATACCATATTAATCATTGTGTTCAAATCACTATTCATATTAATTATCCTCCTTAATTAGCTCGAAAATTTCCTCAACTGGCATTGAGAATAATTGTGCTATTTTTAGAGTTAACTCTAAACTAGGGTTATATTTCATATTTTCAATTGCACTCATAGTTTGTCGCGACACATTTAATTGAGCAGCAGCATCAATTTGAGATATACCGAGAGATTCTCTAATTTCTCTAATTCTATTTTTAACTTTCAAAACTATCACCTCGAAGTAAAGATATCTTTACATAATAATAACATGGAAAATAAAAAATGTAAAGACTTCTTTACATAAAATAATACTACTTGTTAACAAGTTTTATTTTATTAACTTGTTAACAAGTGATAAATCAGATTAAAATAGTGGTAATATTAAAACAAGGATATCGATTTCCTTTAATAACAATATAGGAGGTAATACATATGTCAGAAGGTACGAGATTAATTTTGGCTTTAGTTATTGGATTAGGAGTAGTTATTTTTCTAATTATGAAATCTAAAGTTCAAGCATTTCCAGCCCTATTGATTTCAGCAGTAACAGTAGGTTTAATAGGAGGCTTGTCTGCAAAGGAAACTATGGACACTATTGCAGGCGGATTTGGTAGTACTCTTAGTAGTATCGGTATAGTTATAGGACTAGGAGTAATGATGGGGAAAATACTAGAGGTAACAGGCGCAGCAAAAAAAATGGCAATGTCTATTTTGAAAATAGTAGGTGTCGAACGGACTGATTTAGTTTTAGGATTATCAGGTTGGCTTGTTTCAATTCCAGTATTTTGTGACTCAGGTTTTGTTATTTTATCTGAATTAGCAAAAGAATTCTCAAGAGATACTAAAAAATCAATGGTTCAACTTGGATGTGCTCTAGGTATTGGTTTATACTTAACTCATCATTTAGTACCACCTACGCCAGGACCCCTTGCAGTAGCAGGTATATTTGGTGTAACAGTTGGACAATTAATTATATTTGGTGTTGGAATTTCTTTACTTATGCTTTTAATTTTATTACCTATATCAAGAGTTATAGCTAGTAAAAATGAAGTTATTATCCCTGAAAGATCAAAAGAAGCTCTTGATAATTTCAATGAAGATGAATTACCAAGTGGTATGCTTTCATTTGCTCCAATAGTAGTTCCATTGATTTTAATACTTATGAATACTGGTTTAGCAGCATTAGGAACTAGTAATCCAATTATTGATGTCGTAGGGAATCCAATATGTGCAGTTCTTATTGGTTTACTTATTGCAGTTTATGGTCTTACTAAAGGCAAAGACAGAGAAGAAGTTGTTGGAATTCTAGAAGATTCTCTTTCAGATGCTGGATTGATAATAATGATAACTGGTTCAGGTGGAGCGCTAGGCACTATTCTTAGAGTTTCTGGAATTGGTGATCATGTCGCAACTCTTATTTCTCAATCTGGTTTTCCACCACTATTAGTTCCACTAGTAATGGGTTCATTATTGAAATTAGCACAAGGTTCAGGAACTGTTGCTATGATAACAACAGCAGGTATAGTTGCTCCTATGACGGCAACTTTAGGTTTAAATCCATTAATAGGCTGTTTAGCAGTTTGTATAGGACCAATGTGTGCATCATACTTTAATGATAGCTTTTTCTGGGTAGTTACAAAATTCTCAGGAATGAGCGTTGAAACAGGAATTAAATCTTGGACATCACTTACTGCAGTTTCAGGATTAGTTGGGGCAGTTTTACTATTTATCTTAAATATATTTATTGGTTAAGGGGGATTTTTACATATGAAAAGTACAAAAGTTTATTCAGGTCCAGATAGAGTTGAAGCAAGATCACTAATGTATGCGACAGGTCAACTACCTGAAATGTTAGGTAAAAGACCATTGGTTGGTGTAGTGAATTCATTTAATGAAATAGTTCCAGGACATTTTCATTTAAGAACTATAGCAGATGCGGTTAAACAAGGTGTTGCAATGGGTGGAGGAATTCCAGTTGAATTTCCAGCAATAGCACTATGTGATGGAATTACTA